>JAKLEG010000133.1 GCA_022703175.1 Myxococcota bacterium
CTGGCCGAAACTGAGGTGGCCGACCCGAATTCGGCGGTGTACCAATCCGAGGTCGAGGAGGGGCTGGGGGCGGCCGTCGCGATCGTGGTGGATACCTCCGGGTCGATGGGGGCCAGTGTGCCTGGTAGCTCGCTGCCGAAGCAATCTGTGGCCAAGGCGGCGTTGGAGAAGCTCCTGGATGCCTCGGATGCCTTCGTGAAGAAGCGCCCAGACTTTCCTATTAAAGTAGCGGTGTTCGCGTTTGCCAGTGAGCCTTGGAAGCTTTTGGAAATTGGCCCGTACGATCGCGAGAAGACCCAAGCGGCTTTGCGCAGCGTGCCGGAAGCAGGCGGCGGCACGGCAATTGGTGAGGCGTTGGCGATGGCGCGCGCCGAGTTGTACCGCTCGGGGGTGTTTCGCAAGTACATCGTGGTGGTGACCGACGGGGACAACACGGTGGGCGTAGGGCCGGAGCAGGTGGCGCGCACCATCTATAAAAAGAGCGAAGGCTCGGTGCCGATCTACTTTGTGGCGTTCGATACGAGTGCCGAGAAATTTGGTTTCTTGAAAGAGGTCGGCGGAGATGTCATCCAAGCCAACAACGCGGTCGAGCTCGAAACGGCATTGACCCAAATCTATGAAGGAAAGATTCTCGCTGAGTCCGTGGACTACGGTGAGACCGAGCACCCTCGTGACGCCAAGGCGGACGAGGCTAAGGAGAGGCCATGATCGCAGGGAAATTTTGGGCAAGCTTCAAGGCGCAGCTCAACAAGCTCGCCAACCTGTTTTGGGAAGCCGACCCGATCGCGCAGATGCGCTACGAGTACGACAACGCGGTGGAACAGCTAAAAGAAGGGCGCAAGGGCCTGGAGATGTATCGCGGCTTGGTGGAGCGGGTGACCCGCCAAGTGCAAGAGAACGAAGCGCACGGGAAGAAGCTGGAGGCGCAGGCCAAGGCGTACTTGAAGGCTGGCGATCGTGAGACCGCGTCACGCTTTGCGCTGGAGTTGCAGAAAAACAAGAAGGAGCTGGAGGAGAACAAAGCCCAGCTCGCGATGCACGAGGGCGCGTACCAAAACAACTTGATGAAGATTCAGCACGCCAACAAGAAGCTCATCGAGGTGCGCGAAAAGATCCAAAAGTACGACGCCGAGCTCAAGATGAGCGAGGCCGAGGCCGAGATCTCCAAGCTCTCCGAGAGCTTCGACATGAACATCACCACCGACTTCGGCCAAATCGAAAACGTCGTGCAGCAGAAGATCGACAACAACCGCGGCAAGGCGCGGGTGGCGGCTGACCTGTCACAAAAGGGCATCGCCGACATCAAGGCCGAAGAGAACATGGAAAAGATGTTGGCCGAGGATGCCTTGAAAGATTTGGAAATTGAGATGGGGCTCAAGTCCCCTGAGACGGTCCCGGTGACCGAGTCTGCCAAGGACCTGGGGCCAGCAACCGAAAAGCAAACGAGCTAATTCAACATCAATTTTAACGAGTTAGGAGCGACATCATGGGTGGTCCGAAACCTGCATTTTACGTCATTTTGCTTTTGGTCGTAGCCGGCCTCGTGGGCTTCGCCTTCTACCGCTATGGCAACAAAGACACTGGCAAGGCCGCCGCCACTGGCGACAAGAGCCAACAGATCTCGTTGCAAGAGCTGCAAGATGCGAACGGGCAGAAGGCTGAGGCGCCTGACACCGCCGGTATCACCACCAAGAAGGAATACGACTTCTTGCCGTCGCAGAAGCTGCCCGAGGTGAAGGGCGTCTCCAACTATACGCCGATGAAAGAGCGCACGGTGCGTTTTGCGCTGAACGTGTGGGCCGGTTGGGCGCCCATTATCTACGCCAACGAAGGCTTCAAGGCTGGCAAGGTGTGGAAGGATGGCAACGGCAAACCGTTCAAAGTGGAGCTGGTGTTGATTGATGATCCGGTGGCGATGCGTGACGCGTTTGCGGCCGGCAATGTCCACATCGGCTGGGCCACCGTGGACATGCTGCCGCTGTTGCTTGAAGGGCTACAAAAGGACTCGCGCGTGATGCCGCGCGTGTTCCAGCAAATCGACTGGTCAAACGGCGGCGACGGTATCGTGGTGCGCGACAACATCACGACCATGGGCGACTTGCGTGGCAAAACCATTGTGCTTGCGCAAAACTCGCCGTCGCACTTTTTCATTTTGAACGCCTTGTTGAACGCGGGCGTGCAACCGGCCGAAGTGGACTTCAAGTTTGTGGGCGACGCCTTCCAAGCGGCCGCGGCCTTCAATGCCGACAAGAGCATCGCCGGCTGTGTGTCGTGGGCGCCAGATATTTACAACTTGGAAAAGGTGAAGGGGAACAAACTCATCGTCACCACCGCCACCGCCAACAAGCTGATTGCCGACGTTTGGTTTGCGCGCGCTGACTTTGCCAAGGACCAGAAGGACATCTTGGAAGGCATCGTGCGCGGCATCTTCGACGCAGGCACCGAGCTCAAGGAACAAGAAGCCAAGCAAAAGGTTTCGAAGTGGATGGCCAGCGGCTACTCCATCGCCGAGCAAGAAGCGTTGGGGATGCTGGGCGACGCCCACTGGACCAACTTCGCCGAGAACAAAGAGTTCTTCCTAAACCGCAACAACCCCACCAACTTCGAGCGCACCTTCGACACCGCCTACTTTCTTTACAAGAAGGTGGGCGCGGCCACGAGCAAGGTGCCGTTTGACCAAGTGGTGGACTTCTCGATCTTGAAGGAGCTTGCCAAGGTTCCGAAATACGCGCAGCAAAAAGATGAATACGAGATCCGTTTTGCGCCGATGTCGGCGGGCGCGGTGCAGGCCGAATCGAACGAGATTCTCACCAAGACCGTCGTGATTCACTTCTACCCGAACTCCTGGGACCTGAAGAAGAAGATCACGAAGAACGTGGACGGCAAAGACCGCGAAGAGCTGTACGACCCGAACGTGGACTTCGTGGTCGAAGAGGTCGGTAAGTTGGCCGGCCAGTATGGTGCGGCGCGCATCGTGATCGAAGGTCACACCGATGGCTCGATGCAGGGTCAGATCCCACCAGCGCTGGTGAAGGAATTGGCGATGAATCGTGCCAATTCGGTGAAGGAAGGGCTCGTGAAGAAGTTCCCGAAGTTGCAGCCCAATCAATTTAGTGCCGCTGGCATCGGCTGGGATCGTCCGGCCGACCCGACCGATCCGGGCAATCACGCCAAGAACCGTCGCGTCGAAATCAAGGTCTATCCGGCGGAAGCTGCGCCGGCGCCGTAAGAGGTTCTCATGGCGTTTTTGGAAACCGTGCGCACGTTGACCACGCTTCGGCGAACGCCCCCGGCCCTGATTGGCAAAGGACTGGGGCTCGCCGGGATTCTGTTGCTCTTAGGGGGCTGGGTGCTGGTGACGGCCGGCATCGCGGAGGAGCGTTTTATTTCGCCAGCGCTCCTGCCAAGCCCTTGGGAGGTGTTACAGAGCTGCAAATCACTGCTTGAGGATGGCGCGTTGGTGCAGGCCATCATCGCTACCCTCAGGCGCGTGCTCTCGGGTTTCATGCTGTCGGTGTGCATCGGCGTGCCGTTAGGGATGGCGGCCGGCAGTTGGCGGTCGCTGGGCGCGTTTTTATCGCCGCTCGTGCTTGTGATGCGCAACGTGCCTATCGCGGCATTGATTCCGCTTACCATTTTGTGGTTCGGCATCGACGAATCGCAAAAAGTGATGTTCATCTTCATCGCCACGGTGCCGTTTGTGTTCTCCGACGCCGCCGCCGCGGTGATTGGCATCCACGAGCGCTATGTCGAAACCGCCCAGACGCTGGGAGCCTCGGCGTGGCAGGTGGTGAGCAAGGTGTTGGTGCCGCTGGCGCTGCCAAACGTGTTCACGAGCTTGCGGAGCCTGTTCGGCATCGCCTTCGGGTACATCATGTTGGCCGAGCTGATTAACGCCAAGTATGGTTTGGGCTACTTGCTGTCCGTCAGCCAACGCCGTGGACACACCGACCACATCTTCCTCGTGCTCATTATTATTGGGTTTTTGGCCTACGGCATCGATCGGCTGTTGGCCTTCTTCCAGCGCGGGCTGTTCCCGTATCGGAAGGACGCATGAGCGAGCCTGTTGTGAATGCGGAAGTGGCACCGGCACCGGCGCCATCAGCCACCCCGGCGGTGCCAAGCGCGGAGACCCACGCGGCAGAGCGACCGCACGTGGTGCAGTTTACCAAGGTCACCAAGAGCTACGGGGAGGGCCCCAAGGCCTTCACCAGCATCAAGGACGTCAGCTTCACGGTGGCCGATCTCCCTGGCAGGGGTGAGTTCATCACGATTCTTGGGCCTTCTGGGTGCGGCAAATCGACCGTGCTGCGGTTGATCGCTGGCTTGGCCCCACAATTCCCGCAGACCAGCGGCGAGCTGTTGGTGTTCGGCAAGCCCGTGACTGCGCCTGGGGCCGATCGCGGCATGGTGTTTCAGGACTACACGTCGTTCGACAACCGCACGGTGGAGGACAACATCGCGTTTGGCCTGGAATGCCGCGGTGTGCCACAAAAGGAGCGACTGGAGCAGGCACGTCAGTGGATTGAAAAAGTCGGGTTGTCGGTGGCGCGGGACGCTCGCAAGTACCCGCACGAGTTGTCAGGTGGCATGCGGCAGCGCGTGGCCATTGCCCGCACGTTGATTCTCAAGCCTCGCATCATCTTGATGGACGAGCCGTTTGGGGCGCTCGACCCGACCACGCGGCTAAACATGCAAGACCTGATTGTGAAGCTGTGGAAGGACCAAGAGGCCACTGTCTTCTTTGTGACCCACTCCATCGAAGAGGCGGTTTACTTAGGCGATCGGGCCTACATCTTTTCATCCTCGCCGGGCACCATCTTGAAGGAAATGAAGCTACCGGCGACCTACAAGCCGGCCAAGGTGATGCAACGCGAGCAGGAGTTCTTGGATATCGTCTTCGAAATCCGCGATCTCATCGACAAACTCGAAACCAGCACGCGAGCGGGCGATGACTGAGAGCTTGAGTCCCCGGCCCGCGGGTGTGTGGAGCTACCTCAAAGAGGCGTTCCTGTTTCGTTGGAACTTGCTGTTTTTTTTGGGTGGGGCTGCCGCGGCGGCGATTAGCCCGGTTCCCGATGTTGCGATACCTCTCGTGGCGGCCGTGGAGCTTTTGTATTTGGCCGGCCTCACCACCATTCCGCGGTTTCGGGCGGCGATTGACGCCAAGGAGCATGCGGCACGCACGGCACAACGCAACACGCCGCAGGCGCCGCAGCAAAGCCTGGCAGATCTGCTTCGTGCGTTGGATCCTACGGCTCGGCAACGCTTTGACCGGCTGCGCGACCGTTGCATCGATATGCAACGACTGGCCACCAACGTGCGCGGGCAAGCGGCGGGTTCTGGGCGGGGTGAAGAGATCCGCACACCCGCGTTGGACCGATTGCTTTGGGCCTTCTTGCGACTGCTGTTTTCGGAGCAAGCGTTGAAACGCTTCTTGGCAGCCACCAACCAGCCGGAAATCAAGAAACAGCTAGAGAGTCTGAAGACCCGCCAAGCGCAGGCGCGCGAGCGTGGGGATGAGCGCATCGTCAAGTCGCTCTCCGATTCCATTGTGACCGCCGAGTTGCGACTGACGAACCACGAGAAGGCGATCTCCAACGCCGAGTTTGTCGCAGTGGAGCTCGATCGGATTGAGGGGAAGATTCAGGCACTTACCGAAATGTCGGTGGGCCATGGTGATGCCGACAGCATCTCCTCACAAGTCGACTCGGTGGCCGAGAGCATGACGCACACCGAGGCTGCCATTCGTGAACTCGATACTATCACGGGGCTTTCGGGCGGCTTTGACGAGGCCCCAGCCATTCTGAGCGTTGAGCTCGACCGGGGTTAGCGATGACCGACAAAGCGCTCGCCAGTGACCCAAGCGGTCAGGCCGCAGGCGGTGTCACCGCCTTGCCCGCCTGGTTTCCACCTTGGGCCCAGAAGCTTGCGGAACTTTATTTTTCGGGCACCACCTCGATGTTCGTGCTTGGCGGCAACACTTTCGACTACGTGCGCCTAAGTGACGGTGACGCGCCGCGTTTTGGGGCGCTGGCCGAGTTTGTGGCCGAGCAGCTATTTGGTCGCTGGGACTTGGTGTTGCACTACGACCTGGCGCGCGGCCTGCGCTGCATGGCGGGCAAGAGTGACGAGCGGCTCAAAGAGATGGTGGCGCTGGCCAACCGCAAAGTGGGTGATCTAACAGCCGTTGCGAAGGACCCGACCACCGTTTTGGCCCTGCTCGATCGCTTTGTGCTGAAGAACGTGATGGCCGAGGACAAAGATCGGCTCTCGGTGGCGATCATCATCGACCATGCGTCGTACGTGGTGCCGGCAGGCGATAGGCAGTCGCTCAATACGTCTACGCACTTGGTGACGCTTTTGAACTGGGCATCGAGCCCGTACGTGAAGCGCCACAATCTGGCTTTTATGCTGATTGATGCGCGGCTATCGGATGTCTCCGAACGGCTCACCGCCAATCCGCATATCGCCACCATCGATGTGGCGCTGCCGGGCGAGGCTGACCGGTTGGCGTTTTTGAAGACGCTGTTGGGTGCGCGCGACGTTACGCAGTTCTCTGATTTCACGGCGGCTCAGATCGCGAAGCTCACGGCCGGCATTTCGCTTACCGATTTGGATACGTTGCTCAAGTCCAGCATTGAGGCCAAACGACGCCTAGATGCTAACCGCTTCCGTGACCTGAAGAAGCGTCTGATCGAGCGCCAAGCTCAAGACCTCTTGGAGTTCATCGAGCCCAAATGGACGCTCGACATGGTGGTGGGGCACGAGGCGGCCAAGAAGCGCCTGCAAGACGACGCCCAGCTTATTAAGAAGGGGGCGTTGGAATCGGCGCCGATGGGCTATTTGCTGTCGGGTCCGGTGGGCACCGGCAAGTCGTTCTTGGCGCAGTGCGCCGCGGGCTCCATTGGTATGCCCTGCGTGATGCTTAAGAACTTTCGTTCCAAGTACGTGGGGGAGACCGAAGGTAACTTGGAGCGGGTGTTGGGCGTCTTGCGCAGCATGGGCCCGGTGATGGTGATGGTGGACGAAGCCGACGCGATGTTGGGCGACCGTCAATCCAGCGGCGATTCCGGAGTGAATTCCCGCATCTTCGGGATGATTGCGGCGCAGATGGGGGATACCCGCTATCGTGGCAAAATCGTGTGGGTTTTGATGACCGCGCGGCCGGATTTGTTGCCCATCGACATCAAGCGCCAAGGGCGGGCCGAGGTGCACATCCCGCTGTTTTATCCGGTGGATGAGGCGGAGATCCGCAAGTTCTTCGTGATTGTGGCGAAGAAGTTGGACGCGCAACTCAACGAGGAAGACGTGCCGCCGATCCCTCAGAAGGGCAATCTGTCGGGGGCCGATATCGAAGGCATGGTGAGCCGCGCCTGGCGTGCGGCGTTGCTCGCGGGCCAAGACCACATCACGCGCGAAATCCTCACGGAGGTCGTGCAGGGATTCATGCCGTCCACGCAGTCATTAGAGCGCGAACTGCAAGAGCTGGCCGCGATGATCGAATGCACCGACCGGGAGTTCCTCACGCCACATGCGCTCACGCGCATGGAAGCTTTGGGCGGGCGCGAGAAGTTGCAAGAGCGACTGACAGCCATTAAGCGAGTGCTAGAAGCGGCCTGATTGTCACATGTTCGCAGTGGAGGCCCTCCGGAGTCGGCCCCCTTCGTTAGGGGGGCTCGCTCGTGCTCAGAGCCTCAAGGTGAAGGTGGAGCCCTCGGGTCCTGTGACGACGTTCACGCTGCCGCCGCGGGTGTCTGCCACGGCTTTGACCATCGCCAGCCCGAGGCCGGTGCCTCCTCGATCGCGCTCGGTGGTGAAGAAGCGTGTGAATAGCTTCTTTTGGTTGGCCTCTGAGATGCCTGGGCCTTGGTCACGCACGTCCAAACGCAAGAACTGGCCATCGCGGCTGGCGGTCACGCTCACGGGTTTGGGGCTGCCATAGCGCACGGCGTTGTCGAGCAGGTTGCGTAACGCCGCTTCTAGGTGTTCGGCGTTCATCGTGATCGTAGAGGGCGGGGTTTGCAGGACCAGCCGCACGCGCTCGCCGTAGCGCGCGACCAGTTGTTCAAGAAACGCAGGGATCGCCAATTCGCTAGTCTTTTCGGGCGCATTCTGGATGCGCGCCAGCTCCAGGAGACGCGTGGCGAGGCGCTGCAGGTAGCTTGCATCTACGTCGATGTTGGAAAGGAAGCGTTGGCGTTGTTCGGGTGCCATCGTCTCCCAAGAATCCTTCAATAATTCGACGGCGCCGCGAATGCCGGCGAGCGGATTTTTAAGCTCGTGACTGACGTTCAGCGCGAATTGCGCAATGTAATCGGCCCGGCTCGTAAGTTCTTGCGCCATATGGGAGAGCGCCTGCGCTAGGCGCGCCACCTCATCGGGAGCAACGGCGCTTGCTGCGAACCCTTCGGCGCGACCGCCGTGGGCGATTCGCTCTGCGGCGGCGGTGATGGTCGCCACCGGCCGGCTGATCGCATAGGCCAAGAACACGCTGACGCCCACCGTGAGCAAGAGGCTGATGGCCAGCGCCCATGCCAGCAGGCGACGGTGGAACCACAAGGCCTCCAGCGGATCGATACTGGTACGTCCAACGCGTACAACACCCACAACCCGCCCCGCGGAGAAGATTGGATTGGCCACGAAGACGCGGGTGCGGCCTCGGCGACTCAAGCTCGATAATGCAGGGGGCGGCTCGTCGCTCAGGCGCCTGCGGGCCACGGCTGTGTACTGGCCGGTCAAGGCACTGCTGACTTCTGGGAGATCATTGAGGCACGCCAACAGGTCGTTGGCGGTGGTTGCAATCACGCAGCCTTGATCGTCCAACACCCGCACGCCAGAGAGATTCATCCGCTGGGCGCGCATCAGCATCGGTGTGATGGCGCGACCAGCACGTGTTGATGTTGTCTCAACGCGCGGGGCGAAGCGGGTCGCGGGTTGCAGGACATTGTCAGCAAGGGGGCTCTCGTCGGTGAGCATGGGGGTCGGGGGGAAAAACTGCGGATCGGGCGCATTCGGTGGGCGGATGTCCGGCGTGGTTTCGGGCGTGAGCCCTTGTTCTGACAACCACGCCTCACGCCAGGCTTCACCAATGAGCACCGCCTCGGCAATCAACTGTCGTTCGGTTTGTTCGATGAGGTGGGTGTCATACAGACGCAGCACCAGGAACGCCGACAGCGGCACCAAAAGCAGAAACAGGTTCACACTGAACAGCAAGGTACGGATGCTCGGGCGCATCGTCGGTTACTCCTTTAGTCGATAACCGACACCGTAGACGGTTTCGAGGGCGTCACTGCCCGCATCCTTCAGCTTGGCGCGGATTTTCCGGACGTGGCTGTCGATGGTGCGCTCGGTAATGACGTAGTCCTCGCCGAAGGCCAGGCGGATAAGCTCGGCTCGTTCGAAAACTCTCCCGGGTGATTTGAGGAGCACTGCGACGAGCGCGAATTCGGCCGCCGTCAGGTCCAAAGCCTTCGCACCGACATGGCAGCTGTGACGTTCTGGATCCAGGCGCAACTCGTTGTGACTGAGCGTTGGCTTGAGGGGGGTGGCCACGGCAGGTTGAGCACGGCGAAGCAACGCTTTAACGCGGGCCACCAGTTCGCGTGGGCTAAACGGTTTGGTGAGGTAGTCGTCGGCGCCGAGCTCTAGGCCAAGCACGCGATCCAGCTCTTCGTCGCGGCTGGAGAGGAATAGGATCGGTACGCTGCTGGTCTGGCGCAGTTTCCGGCAGACGTCCAAGCCGTCTAGCTCCGGCATCATGATGTCTAAAACAACCAACTCCGCAGGCGCTTGGGCGAGTTGCTCCAAAGCCAACTTACCGTCGCTTGCTTCAATGACGGTGTGACCCGCCTGCGTCAGCGCAAAACGCAGCACCTCACGAATGCGGCTGTCATCGTCTACGATCAAGATGCGACTCATGGAGGGTCTCCCGTGACGTCTACGGATTAGGCGCGGAGAGCTTCACGGTCAAGGCGCCAGGTTTTCCTAACCAAGGAATTTGCCTACTTTGTAGGTGGAGGGTCTACATGTAGCGCTCCGGCGCTGAGGGGTGGGAGTCATGCAGGCCGACAAATCTTCTACGCGTGGTGCGCACGCACACAAGCCTCACGCTTGGCCGCTGCAACCGGGTTGGCGCGAAGTCGTTGTGACCCAAAACGACACCATCGAGACGCTGTATAAAAAGGGCTACGCCCCCAATGAGGTGCAGGGCGGCGAGCGTCAACTGGCGCTTTGGTTGGTGGCCTACCATGGCAATCTCCCCACTGCCGGTGCGCGCCTGCGTTTGCCACCGCTTGATGTGTTGACCCAACAGGCCGCGGCCGGTTTGGCCCGCCTGCCATATGAACGTAGCGTAGCGGTGCAAGCGCGAGCCAACGAGTTGGTGAAGGATGGCATCACCCAGAGCGCTCATCGCGAAGTGCGCCAAGAGGTGAACGCCGTGCGCGCCGCGCTAACGTCCAAGCAGGTGTCGTTGCCGACTCCGGTAGCGGCACCTCGGGTGCCCATCGCTACAGAGGTGTTGGGTGCCTCCCGCGCCCAGATGGTCAAGACGCTCGGTCGCATCTTGGCTGAGAGTGCCGCGAGTTTTCACCACGCCAACACGCTTAGCAGGGTCACCTGGAGCACGTGGCTTGGCAACGACGGCGAGCTACACAGTAGCGATTGGCGACCGCTCCTGGCCAGCTACAAGACGCTTGCGGAGCTGGAGGTGGAGGTCACGCGGCTTGTGCGCGCGGTGGACCCGGACGCGTCGAGCGCTGCGGTGGACGTGGTGATGAAGGCGCTTGTGGCGAGCACCGTCGATCAAGCGCTCTTCACGCCGGTCACCACAGCTCTCTCGGCCGAGTTGGATGATGCGGTCACGCGCCTCGAAGTGTTTGCGCGCGTCGATGGTTTTGCCGATCGCACCGCGCGCCTGTTGTTGAGCCTCAACCCAACGGCGGCTGTGCAAACGCTACAAAGCTACGGCCTCCTTGACGACGCGCTGCTTGAAGCGCTGCGGGCCAATTCGGCCTCAGGATCACGGGCCACCCAGGTCGCTGCGCTGGCGACACAACTACGCGACCTGGCCAACACGCGGCTTAACGCGTTGGCAGCGGTCCAACGCGACATGACGTTGTTGTGGAATGCCCCGGAGGCAAGGTTGCACTGGGCGCCGGCCTTTACCTCGCGGGTTATTCAAACCGCGGCGCTCGGCCTGGATGCGGCGGTATTTCCGTTTACCGGCGTGGCGCCGAGCAATGCTGCCCAAGAGGTGATCGTGCAGGCGTGCGAGGGGCATGAACTTGGCGGGGCCGTGGGTTTGACCAGCCTGAAAGCCATAACCGCCTTTGCCGCCGAAGCTGCCGCCAAGGTCGTAGGGCATGCTGCCGACGTTACGGTGAATGCGTTTGAGGCGAGTATGCGCGGTTACCGTGCGGCTATCCTGAGCCGAGCCCTGGCGGCCGCGGGTATAGGGGAGGATCACAGCCTGTCGAGGAGCATCATAAAAGCTCTCGGCGCTGAGGCGGCGGGGTTTGTGACCGGGGTCTTCTTCCATGCATACGCGCCCCGGTGGGAGCAGGTGCTTGGCGGTAGCGTCCCGGGCGCCACCCAAGAGATCGCGGACGAGTTGCTCACGGCCTTTGTCGATAAGGCCTTCGTCTTGGGGGTCGAGCTTGGCTTGGAGCGTACTGAGCGACAAGCGAAGGCTGAGTGGTTGGATCACCGCCGTGCTATGGCCGAGGCGTTGTTGGCCCCGGTGCTGCCGGCGCTACGACGCCAGTTCGAGACCTCATTTAGGGGCGACTCACGAGAATTTACCGCGGTCTTGGCGCTGTTTGCGAGTTTGTATGGCGAGCGGGTGCAAGCGCTGATGCGAGCCTCCGAATTGGAGCAGGCATTTCGAGCGTTTGCGGCGCCCGTCATGATTCAAGCACGGGCCGAGCGCCGGGAATAATCGCGCGGAATTGTGGGTTCTCGTCCCTTGACCGACGAATCCGGCCGGATGTAAGTTCCGCCCGCTTTCTCGAAAGATCACGCGTCCGAAGCGCCGACGCTCGAAAATGGAGGCTAACGTTATGTTCCTGAAGAAATTGGTAGTGACTGCATTGGTCGTCGTTGCAGCTGCCTGCAACCGTGTGCCCGATTCTGAAGTCGTGGCGCGGGTGAACGGCCAGCCGA
This sequence comes from Myxococcota bacterium, assembly GCA_022703175.1. Classification (GTDB taxonomy): domain Bacteria; phylum Myxococcota; class XYA12-FULL-58-9; order XYA12-FULL-58-9; family XYA12-FULL-58-9; genus JACRCV01. Next base: position 12,166 of record JAKLEG010000133.1, read on the forward strand.
TCTTGAAGAAGGATTTCGACGAACAGGTGGAGCGGAACATGGCCCGCT
>JAKLEG010000134.1 GCA_022703175.1 Myxococcota bacterium
AAGTCGCGATAATCACGGTGGTCATGATGTTTGCTGTGGAACGCTCTGGGGCAAGCGCCAACGCTGGTTGGACATCGAGGCGTGGGTGAAGGGCCGAGCCAATCAACTCGTTAGAACGCGCAGCTGTGGGGGTGTCGACGCTAGGGGCTGCAGGCGGTGCTGCAAGCTGAACCGCGGAAAGATTGGGATAGCTAGCATGCAGCCGCGAGGGGAGACTGGCGTCGAGCTCGATGGCGGGTTCCTGGCCGTCCAAGAGGCGGGGCACCACGATGAGCACGACTCCGCGTTCGGCAGACTTGAGTCGGAGGCGTTCGATCGGGCCATGTGTTGGCGTAACGTATCTCGGAGTGGCGCTAACGCCCGGGAAGAAGAAGACGACACTGCCCTTGATGTCGTGACGTTCAAGGTTTGCGAGGGCGCGCGCCGGCACATCTAGCGGTAGCTCAAACGTGGTTTCGCTCAATACTGGGTCACCCAATTGGAAGCGAGCGTCACCCGCTTGGCTGGTGGTCGCAACCAAGAGACTGAGGATGTGTCCCGGGAGCATCATGATGAGGCCTCAGCGGCGCCACTGCGGCGCAAGCGGTCGTTGGCGCTGACGACCTCAGTCACGCGCAACGCATAACGTTCACCAACGACCACCGCTTCGCCGCGCGCGACCAATTGGTCATTGACATAGACGTCGAGGGGCTCATCGGCCGGCTTGCTAAACTCAACAACCGAGCCGGGGCCAAGGTTCAGGACATCAGCGATGCGCATTCGCCGGCGACCGAGCTCCACCGACAGCTCCACCTTGACGTCCAGCACCAGGTCCAAACCGCTCGCGTCTGCTGCAGCGTTCGATTTGGGGTCGTTCGGCGAGCTCATTTGGCCTCCGCTTGAATCTCAACACCCACAGCACCGTGGCGTGGCATGGGTTTGGCGAGGAATTTGGAGATGCCTTCGATCAGGACTGGCACCAGATCATACTGGCTGCGGTCCAGGCGTACGATGTCGCCGGGGCTCAGAGACAAGAGACGTTCGAGTGACATTTCAGCTACGCCCAAGACCGCGCTGACCTCTACGGACGCACCATTCAGGTGGTTGGCGATCCAGCCGCGTGCGGATGCGACGGGCACCTTGGCTGCCACACCCAGACATTCGTCGATGTTGGGCAGCAACGCGGCGAAGAAGGCCGGAGTGCGTTCGGCCTCCGATACGGTCCAAGAGACCAAGGCCTCGACCTCGCGTGGAAAACTCGGACCGAATCCAGAGGTGTCTTCGGGTTCGAGTTGCGAGGTGCAACCGAGACCCTCAGCCATCATTTTTGCGATCTGCTCGAAATGTGGAGACAGTGTGCGACGCTCAATTTCGGAGAGACGTCGGCGAGGTGGCAGCCAACCGGCTTGGGTGTCGGTGTTTGAGCCGACGGCACCAAAAAAGGTTTCGACAAGTTGCCAGGCAAAGTCGAGACGGATCCCCAAATACCCCACCAGGCCGTGCGGGGTGCGTAGTGACGCTACCATTACACAGTCGCGCAACGCATCGCGTGCTGTGCCCGGACCGGTGACTTCCATTTGGACGGAGGCGGCGCGCCACTGCCGTCTCAGGGTACAGCCGAGCGAGAGTTCTTGCTGCTCGATGAAGTTACCAAGTCGCGTTTCCAACTGCGGCATCAAGCGGCGCAGCGAACGCTCGGCGCTGTTCAGATTGACGTCTTCGGCCGTTTTGGGGCCGCCCCGCGTCTCCTGACGTAGTGCCGCAATCTCTTCTTCTGTGAGGAGTGCTGAGCTCACTGGATTACAAACTCCGTCAAATAGACATGGTTCACGACTGGACCCACGACTTTGCGGATGCGTTCCTCGATGGACTTTTGGATGCGCTCTTTGTTTTGCGCGCCGAGCGAATCTGCGACCGTGAGGGTCGATAGGTAGAAAATCACCTCATGGCGGATGCGAACGGTTTGGTTTTCGATAGCCGAGGCGCCTTTGGAGTTGACGGCCTCAATTGTGAACCCACATTTAAGATAGTGCAGTTCCTCGGGCTCATTCAGATTTACAACCAATGTGTCGAGGTTGACCATCGGGCCCATGCCTTTGCGGGAGGTTGTGCCGTGTGCACCCGCATCGGCGCCTTCAGTTTCTGCACCAGCCTCGGCTCCCCCCTCCCCTTCGGCATGCGCGGCAGGTGTCTGGGCCTTACTGGCGCTGAAAGCCAGGTAGCCGCCGATGCCAATTGCAGTAATACCCATGGCCATCATCAGCATTGGGAGTTTGGACTGCGTGGGCAGCTTGATCGGTTCTTCAGCTGCAGCGGCATCAGATTTTTCAGAAGCGTCGGCCATGTATCCCTCTCAAGCAACGACCGTGCCGACGCGGGTGGGTCATCCAGGTGGCGGAAATACGAGGGTTTTTCTGCCGTATGTCAGGGAGACGACAGTTGCCTGTCAGCCGAGGTGAGGCCGACCGTCAAGCAGTTGACGGCTCAAGGCTGGTCATAAACAGACGATGCTAGACCGGAGGGGGCCAGGATGGTCACGCTTACCCGACTCAATCATCAGGAGATCACCGTGAACGCTGCACACATCGTGATGATTGAGGAGACTCCCGACACTATCCTAACCCTCTATGGGGGCGAGAAACTGATGGTGCGCGAGCGGCGCCACGAAGTTGTGCAGCGAGTGACCGAATTCCTTAAGACAATCGGCTGGGTTGTGATGCCGCTTCGCGTTGTGAAGGACGCCGCGGACGGAGACGGAGAGTAACGTGGATATCGCAACGATTATCGGCCTGGTGTTCGCTGGTGTCGCGGTGTTGGGCGGGTTTATGGCAGAAGGTGGCCACCTCGCCTCTATCATGCAGCCCACTGCAGCACTGATTGTGCTTGGGGGTACTGTTGCAGCGGTGTTTGTGCAGTTTCCGCTCGGCATGATCCTGCACGCACTCAAGTCCGTCAAAGAGGTCTTTCTCCCCAAAAAGGTTGAGCTCTTGGGACTTGTCAAACAGCTGGTTGACTACGCACAGAAGGCCCGGCGCGAAGGTGTGGTGTCGCTCGAAGGGGACGCGGAGGCTGCCACGGATCCTTTTTTGAAGAAGGCCTTGAGCCTGGCCGTGGACGGGTCGGAGGCCCGGGTGGTGCGTGAAGCGATGGAGGTTGAGGTTGAGGTCTTGGAGGAAGAGGGCCTGGCGGGTCCCAAGGTCTTCGAAGCGATGGGAGGTTATGCGCCAACGCTGGGGATTTTGGGTGCCGTGCTCGGGTTGATTCACGTGATGCAAAACCTTTCAGATCCAAGCAAGCTCGGCGCTGGCATCGCCGTGGCCTTTGTTGCAACGGTTTATGGTGTTGCCTCTGCCAACCTCATCTTTCTGCCGTTCTCATCAAAGCTAAAGGTACGCAGCCAAGAGCAGCTGATGCGTTGCAATCTCATCATTGCCGGGGTGTCCGCCATTGTCGAAGGCGAGAATCCACGTCTTATCGAGGAGAAACTCAAAGGCTACTGCGGCGCCGAGGTGCAAAAGGCCAAGGGCGGCAATGTTGTCGAGATGAGCAAAGCTGCGTAGACCATGGCGCACAAAAAGAAACATGCCGAACATGTCAACAACGAGCGTTGGTTGGTGTCGTACGCCGACTTTATGACGTTGTTATTTGCGTTCTTCACATCGCTGTACGCTATCTCGACAGTCGACGCGAAGAAGGCCGGCAAGATGGTGTTTTCGACACGGGCGGCGTTCAATCTGGAGTTTTTCACCACCGATAAGCAGGTGTTGGGGGGCTCGGACGGAAATTCCGGCGGCGATATGACACCACCGAAGACCCTGATTCAGCGAGCCGTGCAACCGATGCCGCCGTTGCTTTCGCTCAACCATCGCAAGCCCTACAGTCCGGACGAAGTTCGGAAGCTTGCCAAGAACCTGGATAGTTACATCAAGCGCGCCAATCTGGGCGAAAAGATCTCAGTCAAGTTGCAGCAGCGGACACTCATCGTATCGCTGGCAGCGGCGGCATTCTTCGATTCGGGCACGGCAGACATGCGTTCGGAGTCGCTGCATCTTTTGGACACTGTGGCGCAGATGTTAGTGGTGACAGGGCACAATCTAACCGTCGAGGGCCACACTGACGATCGTCCTATTAGTTCGATGCGGTACCGCTCCAATTGGGAGCTGTCGACAGCCCGTTCGGCCACCGTGATTGCCTATTTGATGGAGGAATTTGCGTTTCCCCCGCAGTTGCTGACCGCCGCGGGCTACGCGTCCTACCATCCAGTCGCAGACAACAACACACCAGAGGGGCGCGTTGCTAACCGGCGTGTAGACCTGGTGTTGCATTACGGCGGTGGTGGACCTGCGGGTTCTGGAAGCGAGCAGAGTCCTACGGACTCCGCATCGATGTCGGGCCAGGGCTCGGGTCAGGATTACCAGTCGGCGCCGGCCAAGGCCGATGGCGGCTCGGCCAAGAAATCCCGTCAGCCTGGCGCGACCAAGTCGCTCAAATCGAGCGCTCACTAACGCTTGATATTGACGAGTTCTGTCAACATCGCGTCGGCCGTTTGGACAGTGCGGGAGTTCGCTTGGAACCCGCGTTCCACCGCGATCATGTTAACAAACTCTTGCGCCAGATCGACGTTGGACTGTTCCAACGCCCCTGCAGCGATGCTGCCCCGGCCGCCAGCATTAGCCACGCCGATCAGCGGCAAACCCGAGTCGTTACTGGCCACGTAGCAACCTGAACCCGCGCGTACCAAACCTTCGTTGTTGCGGAAGCGCGCCACCGCAATTTGGCCGATCGTACGTCGATCGCCGTTTGTGAAGGTGCCGGTCACCGTGCCATCTTCGGCCACCGAGAAAGCCGCGAGCGCGCCGGAGGCGAAGCCGTCTTGCGTAATCGACGACACTGCGGATGGTGAAGCGTACGCCGTCACACCTGCTTGCCCGGTGCCGGCGTCGGTGGTGATCGAGTCCCCAAAGTCGAGCGCAATCGCCTGATTTTGCGTTGCATTTAGGAAGTCAAAGTCAGACGCCACCGTGGCTTCGGTGTCGAGATAGCCGTCGGTGGTGAAGGTGAGCGTACCGTTGGCGCATTGAGTCGGTACGCCCGCCGTGCCGCCAGTGAGTTCGCCGCCGTCCACCATGGCATGCCACTCCCAAGCACCGGGCGCCGACTGTCGGAAGTAGACGTCAACGTTATGTGCGGCACCCAACGAGTCATACACTGTGACTGACGTCGAGAAGTTCGATGTGGTTCCCGGGTTGAGCGGGTCCCATGCTGGCGGAATTGTTGAGGAACCATCTAAGTTGGCGGCCATCGTAACGGAGGAGGTAATCTGTGGCGGAGCCATCGCGGTGGGTGGCACTGAGATGTCGCCGAGTGTAGCGCTGATGTTGCCCAAACCATCGGCGGCATAGCCTTGGACTCTGAGCCCGTTGGCATCGGTCAGGACTCCGTTGGCATCTAGGTGGAACTGGCCGTTGCGGGTGTACATCGTGCCGTTCACGCCGTGCAGGCTGCCGCTCACCAGGAAGAAGCCCTCGCCCTGGATTGCCAAGTCAGTCGAGTTACCGGTGCCAAGCAAGGTGCCCTGGCTGAAGATCTGCTCGACTCCAGACATGCGCGAACCTTGTCCTGCAATGCCGTTTTCGGGCGCTGAGGCCACAGTTGATCCCAGCACGTCTTCAAAGCGTCCGCGTGCCGTCTTGTAGCCGATGGTGTTGACGTTTGCGATGTTGTCGCCGATCACGTCCATCGCGTCTGCATGTGCACCCAAACCACTCGCCGCGGAAAATAATGAGCCTAATAGTGACATAACAAACCTCCCTGTGAGTGTTTGCTCACAACCAAGTTGACCGAACGTCGCCTGTCATGGGTGACTGGCGGCGCATCTACACACCTTGCTCTCGAAGCTCGACCACGTTTGCCGGCGTTACTCGCACGTCGCCCATGATCAGCTCTGCGTAACCATTTTCGAAAGTCACCCCTGTCACGACGCCGGTCATTTCTGTCGCCGTGGTGACGGCGTCCCCGGCCGAATTCTTGGCGGTGACTTCGACCTTGTATGTTCCCTTCGGCAACAAGGCGCCGTTGTCGCCTCGGCCATCCCAGGTGACGCTTTGTTGGCCTTTGTCCATTGGGCCGGCCTTGATCGTCCGCACCACCTTGCCGTTTTCGTCGACGATGCGGAGCTCTACTTGAGCGGCGTCGGCATCCAGACGCAGGCCAATGTTGGTGGGAGTGCCATCCCCCGCTACCGTGACGCTATCGGTTCGAGCGACAATCTCACGACCCAACAGGCTTGCCATTTGGGCATTGGCCATCGCGCTCTGCGCTAGCTGCAAGTTGGTGAGCTGCTCGTTGGCCGCCATCTGTTGTTCAAGACTGCTGAACTGCGCCAACTGCGCGATGAACTGCTTGTCGTCCAACGGGTTCAGCGGATCCTGATTCGCCATTTGTGCGACGAGCAGCTCAAGAAACTGCTGTTTGCCGAGTTGTTGCCCGTCGTTTGTCGCGTTTTGAAGCGTGGCATAGTTGCTAATACTGTCGATGGCCATAGCGTCTCCTTTCACTCACACGATGCGGGTGATTCGTTGACCTCGGCGTGCGGTGGCGCGCGTCGTGGTCGGAGAGGTGTCGTTATCGTCGTCTGCCTCGGTTGTGCTCAGACGTTGTGCGAGGCTCTGCTGTTGCACGATGTCGAGGCGACCCACTCGATAGCCCGACGCGGATAAATTTTGGGCTAGGTCGACAGCATTGGCTTGTAGAGCCATGAGCGCCGTGGCGGTGGTACAGGCAATGCGGATGTGCAGCGCGCCATTCTGCCAACGGACGTTGACGGCTACCGGGCCAAGCTCTGCAGGAGCCAAGCTAAGTGAGAGGCTCTGTGCAGGCTGGGCGCACTTGGTTGCCAACCAAGAGCCCAACTCGGCGACCGGAACCAGATTGGCAGCGGCCAACACCTTTGGCGCACCATTGATGGTGGGCGTCGACTCGGGCGGTGACGTGTGCTGTGACAAGGTTGCGACCACAGCACCTGCGAGCCAGCTCTGCTCGTCGACCGAGGTCGTCACCACTGTTGCGGGCAGACTCGGACTATTTGCTAATAGTGAGGCAAGCAGTTCATTTTGGAGTTCAGAGTGCTCTTGTTGGGTGGGAGCAACGTCGGTGTCGTTATCGTCTTGCGCAGCAGTGGCCTGTGGTGTCGGTGTTTGGGCCATGGCAGGGGTGTTCAGGAGGCAACCGAACGCCACGCTGTTCTTGGGCCGAGGTTGCACAGGCGTTGCAACCTCGGGAGCGAGCATGCCATCGAGACCTAGGGCGGTCGCGCTCATTACTTTTTCTCCTTGCGGGAACTGCGTCCGGATTTTGGAGCGGGTGCCGCCGTTGGTGTCTGCGTCGCTGGAGGTGCAGCGTTGATCATGTTTACAAGCCGCGTCGCATCGGCGGCGCTCATCTGTTTCAACAGCTCGGCGGTTTTGTCGTTGCCCAACTGTCTAACCACCGCGCTCACCACTCGTGGCTCCGATTTTAGAAGCAGTGGTACGGCCTTGCGTGGCGGCAACGACAAGATGGCTGCTACCAGGATGGGCACGCCCATCGCCTCGCCGTTGGGGGCACTACCTGCGGATTCTCGGCCTTGACCGGCGCGGCCAGCACACTGTTCATAGCGAGCGACTTCTGTCAGTAACTGGCGCACCTCAGTCATCAACGTGTCCTGAGCAAGTTTCACGGCTTGCTCCCGAACTGTCACCAGTCGTTCGCGCTCCTCCAACTCCAAACGTCGACGGTGGAGTTCTGCCGTCAAGGCTTGGGCTGCCACTTTGGCTGCATCAAGCTCGGGATTGGCCTGTGTCGCACTGGTTTGGGTCGCAGGGAGCGTGGGTTCTGCGGCCAACGTGGTGTTCGACAGCAACGCACCAAGAACCGTGAGGTAAAATGCCCATGAGAGGCTGCGCATTTTCATCATCGGCGGCCTCGCTTGGATATCTGCCAAAGGTCCAGTTCTCTGGCTTCGAGTTTGGCCTGCTCCTTCGCCGTTTCGGCATCGGCGCGCTCAAGGAGTTTCTCGACTTGGCGCTTATCTTTGGTGCGCTCGCGCACCACGGCCTTTTCAGCTTCGTGACGCGCCTCGGCTGCGGCCGCTGTCGAGCGCATGGTTTGCCGCATGGCATCACAGGAGGCCAGGTAACCGGCGGCCAAAGTCTGCCCGGTGATCTGTTCGGCAATGGTTGTTTCGGCAGCTACCAATGCGTCATGTGCGGTGTCGGCCTCGGCTTTGCGCCGCCGCATTTCAGCTTCGGCTTGCTTTTGCAGCGCCGTACGCAGGTTCACTAAGCGACGCAGCGAGTGACTCATGGCGTCTCCTCGGCGATCGCAAACAGTTGTTCCTGCGTCGTTTTGATAGGCGAACGGTCGCCCAAACGTTGGCGTAAAAAGTTGTTCAATTTGTCCGTTTGTTTTAAGGCTTTATCGAGCAACGGGTCGGCACCTGGGCGGTAGGCGCCCACGGCAATAAGGTCGCGTGCTTCTTCAAGGCGGCCCAGCCAAGCGCGGACTTTTCGCACCGCGCGCTGTTCGGCGGCTCCTAACAAGGCACCTTCCAAGCGCGACAGCGACTTCAATACGTCGACTGCAGGGAAATGCCCTTGTTCAGCTAGGCGACGGGAGAGGACGATATGGCCATCTAGCAAGCTGCGCGCGGCATCGGCCACGGGATCCGAGAGGTCATCCCCTTCCATCAATACGGTGTACATACCGGTGACGCTGCCGCCCGCCGCCACCGGGCATGCCCGTTCTAACAGTTGCGGCAAGATCGCAAAGGATGATGGCGGGTAGCCTTTGGTGGTTGGCGGCTCACCGATGGCCAGTCCAATTTGGCGTTGTGCCATCGATAGGCGCGTCAAGGAGTCGACAAAGAGAAGCACTTGGGCGCCCTGATCCCGGAAGTACTCGGCCACGGTTGTAGCTACGAAGGCGGCGCGTACGCGCTCAGGCGCCGGACGATCGGACGTGGAAACCACCACGATGGTCTTTTTCATGCCCTGCTGGGTCAGGACACTTTGGATGAAATGGCCAACTTCTCGGCCGCGCTCTCCAACCAGGGCTAGCACGGCAACGTCGGCTGCGGTGTTGGAAGCGATCATGCCCAACAACACGCTCTTGCCTACGCCAGCTCCGGCAAAGATACCGAGCCGCTGGCCGCGCCCGCATGGCACAAATGCGTCAAGCGAACGCACACCGAGCGGCAGGCGTTCAGTTACATCGGGGCGGTCCATGGCTGGAGGTGGTGTTGCGAATGCCGAGCGGTGTTCGACAATGTTGTCCAGCGGACGACCATCCAGCGGCCGGCCAAGGCCATCGATTACGCGACCCAAGAGGCCTCGTCCAACAGGAACGCCCCCCTCCTCTTTGGCCGGCGCAAGGCGATCGCCGACGCGCAGACCCGATAGGTGTGAGAACGGCACCAAAACAGCATGGTCGCCGCGCAACGCGACCACTTCGGCGAGGCTCTCACCACCGCGTCCGCGAATCCGGAATAGATCCCCGACTGCGGCATCACGGGCGGTGCCCTCGACGAGCAAACCTAAAACCTGAGTGATTTCACCTTCCACCAACGGTGTCCCGAGACGAACGACGTCATGGTAGCGAGCCAGCGAGAGGTGTACGGAGCTCATGGTGTGGGCTCTCTGGCGGCGCTGGCGACCACGGGCGGCGTCGGTTCTTCGATCGGGACGGCGCGTAGCCGGGCGCCGATGTCTTCTAGACGTTGACTCAGGCTGGCATTGACGCGGCCGAACTCGCACTCGGCCACCACGCCACCTAACGTCAGCTTCGGATCCTCCACCACTTTCACCACGGCCTTGTCGCCCATCAATTCTGGATGTTTTTCTGCCAACGCCATGGCATCGGTGGGGCTGACGTGCAGAGTGATTTGGTCGGCATCGCGCAGCTGGTGGAGCGCCTCGCGTACCATCCGTACGGTAAATTCTTGCAGAGCGGTCGGATCACTCAACAGTGCTTGGTGGGCAATTTCCAGTGCCAAAGCCACCAGCTCCCGCTCTGCGTCGACAAGGATACGGTCGCGCAGGAACTCCAACTCGACGATGGTTTGGTGGTACCGCTCCATGATTTCTTCCACCGCGACCTTGGCGTTGCGCAGACCCGCGGCGTAACCGTTGCGTTGCGCCTCGGTGGTCTCTGGATCCTCGGCACCCGCTTTGAGGCCAAGCGCCTCCCAAAGAGGTTTGGCGGCGTTGTCGTGGCGACCGAGCCATTGTGGAGGTGTGGCTGGCTTCATCACACGAACTCCTCGCCGCCCTGGCCTGCAATCGCCAGCCGGCCATCGGCCCGAAGCTGTAGCGCGGTATCGACAATGCCTTGCTGGGCCTTTTCGACGTCGGCCAGGCGGACCGGGCCCATCGTTTCGAGATCGTCCTTGAGCATGTCGGCGGCGCGCTTCGAGAGGCTCGCAAGGACCTTGTTGCGCACGTCGCGGTTGGCGGCCTTGAGAGCGAGTAGGAGCTGATCCGACTGCACCTCTTTGAGCAACATTTGGAAACCGCGGCGGTCGAGCGTCACTAAATCGTCGAACGTGAACATTGCACGCCGAATGCCGGTCACGAGATCGGCGTTGCTCTGGCCCAGCGTTTCCAGCAGCTTTTGTGCATCGTCGCGCCCGAGCTGGTTCAATACCTGGGCCGCGGCACGTACACCGTTCAGCTCTCGGCGCACACCAGATTCGGTCGGAAGTGTGGCCGACAGAGCACGTTCTAATTCGGAGACTGCGGTGTCGGGCACGTGGGTCAGCGCCGCGATGCGGCGCACAATTTCTACCCGCATGTTTTCGGGCAACAGTCCTAAAACGATACTTGCTTGGGCCGGTTCTAACCGTGCCAGACATACGGCAGCGATCTGTGGGTGCTCATTGGTGAGCCACGGTGCAAGGGTCTTGGGGTCCATCGTCCCAACGCCCGGAACCTCGGTCGATGTGGTCGAGACTGGTGGGTTGAGGAGTTGATTGGCTTTTTCTTCCCCTTTGGCGCGGACCATTAGTTTTTTCAGGTAGGCAGAGCTCGCACGTCCCGAGAGCACTGGCCGTTGCAGGCGGCTCATAAACTCGCTGTGCACCAACGTAATGTGTTCGGGGCTCTTGGTGCTCAGTGATTCGATGCGCTCTTTGATGCGAACGATCTCGTCATCTTCAAGGTGACTCATAATCTGGACGGCCAGGTCTTCTTCGATGCTCATCAACCAGATCGCAGCCTTGGTAGGACCGTTCAACGCATTGGCGTCTTTGTCGCGTGGTACGAGCGTCGGACCACGAGGCGCGGTGGCCTCAATGGCTGCGTGCTCTTTGGATGCGACAGCGGCGGGCGCCATGGTTCGCTAACCTTCCTCGAGCCAGGTCCGGATCACCGCGGCAGCACGCTCGGGATCGGGACGGCCAGCAACTTCAGGTTCAGACGACGCAGCTACGAAACCCGCGGGTGCGCCGGAGCTCATCGAGGGCCGAGAGGCTAACTGAGCCTCGATTTCTTTGACGCTCCGGGGTGCGCCAATGGCGGGTGGCGGAACAAAACCACGGCGACGGCGGAACAACAGGACCAAAAGTGTCAGGATGCCTAGAGCCACGATGACCGGACGCCAGGCGCGGTCAAAGATCTTTATCCAAATAGGCAAGGAGGCCAGTTCTTCACCTGCTGGCTCCAAGCCGGTGTCAAAGCGTAGTGACTGTACCGTGACGTCGTCACCGCGCTCGGCGTTGAAGCCGACGCTGGTCTTTACCAAGGTGGCAAGCTGCGCCAGGCTCTCGGGAGAACGCGGCGTCCAGGTTTCGGCGCCATCGGCAGCTTTCTCACGAATGCCATCCACCAAGACGGCGACCGTCAAACGCGACAGTCGGCCGCGGGGCGTGGTTTCGTGATTGACAACCTTACTGACTTCGTAGTTACGCGTTTCAGAACGACGTCCGGCCTTTCCGGTGTCGACGCCCGGCGTGGTAGCGCCCGGCGTGACGCCCGCGAGGTTGGATCGCACCCCAGGAATCCCTGCGGGAACCGATGTTTGTGCAGCGTGAGTCTCTTCGGTGGTCTGCTCGCTACGCATCGCGGTGGCGTCCGGGTCGAAAGTCTCGCTGGTCTTGTCTGACGCGGTGTTATCGAGGTCGGCGTTAACTCGTACGGTCGCGCGGCCGGAACCAACCACGCGCTCGACGATTTCGGTGATGCGGGCCTCCAGACGTT
>JAKLEG010000135.1 GCA_022703175.1 Myxococcota bacterium
CGACCTGTTTCGCGCAAGTCAAGTCGACGAAATCTGCATTCATACCCACGAGTCGGACGTGGATGCGCTCGTCCGCTTTTTCAGAAGGCGCGAGCGGCGCGGAGGCGTGTGATGGAATTGCGTGAACCGCCGAAGAAACCTGAAACCAACGCCACCCTGCTGCGTACCGTCGTTCTGTTACAAGGGCTGGGGCTTCTGGGCCTCGTGATCGTCGCGTTGTTGGTGTGGCAGCCCCCCCATCGCGGCACCCATCCGGAGACCAACCGCGACCGAGAGTTGGCCAGCAAGCTGAAGGCCGCAGGCGCCCTGGATGAGGCGGCGGTGCTCTATGAGAGTTACTTAGGCGACGCCGACGAGAGCCGTGAGGCGCGTGCCCACGTTGCCTATAGCCTCGGCAACACCTACCTAGAGCTCGGCCAATATGAGAAGGCGTTGCGCTGGTACTACACCGCCGAAGCGCTGGGCGCTGACGACCTCAAGCAGACCTTGGGAGAGCGAATCGTGATGGTGCTAGAGCGGATGGGCCGCACCCAGGCAGCTCGCGCGGCGCTGAACGAACGCACCCAGGTGGCACCCGACACTCCCCAGCGCGCAGCCTCCGACAAAGTGCTGGCGAAGCTGGGTGAGCACGCTATCTACGCCTCCGATTTGCAGCAGCGGCTGGATGACCTCCCACCGGAGCTGAAAGAGCGCTTTGCGGGCGCCGACAAACGTGAAGAGTTTTTAAAAAAGACCCTGGCCGACGAGCTGATTTGGCAGAAGGCGCAAAAGCTAGGCTACGACAAAGATCCGGTGGTACGTCGCCGCCTGGAAGCGCTCTACAAGGAGTTGGTCGTAGGCGCCTTTGTCGAGCGCGAGCTGGTCGATAAGATCGAGCTGCATGATACCGACCTGAAAGCCTACTTCGAGGCCAACCGAGCGCGTTTTGAGACCCCGACGGAAAAAGGCAGCAAACCGCGCACCTTCGACCAGGCCAAACAACAGGTTGCCAATGAATATCGCATGCAACGGATCCAAGACGCATACCGCGAGCTCATCACTCGTGAGCTGTCGAGTGCGCCGATCACGCTGTATCCGGAGAATCTGAAGAGCACGCCATGAACCGAAGGCTTGCCTATCTGCTCCTCGCTTGGGGCGCAGCCTGCGCCCAGGGCGTCGACCCCGCTCCCGCGGCCGAACCGCTGCCGCCCGTGAAAGTCACGGCGGCGATCGACAAGGCCGTGGCTACGACCGGCGATATTCTCACGTATTCCATTGAACTCGATCGAGACGCACAGCTCACCGTGACGTTGCCCGAGCCCGGCGCCGACATCGCAGGGTTCCGCATCCTAGACGCCGGCAGTGAACCCTCGGTCACGAAACGCGGCCGCACCCTGGAGAGGCACTGGTACAAACTGCGCGCCGACCTCGTGGGCTCATACATCTTGCCACCGGTCGTGGCCCACTACCGAGCTCCGATTCAACCCGCAGCACCAGACGTCGCTGCTGACACAAACAAAGCTCCCCCTCCCCCTGATGCCGCCGCTCAGGCCAGCGAGACCTCCGTCTCAACTTCGGCCATCTTCGTGGAAGTGAAGTCGGTGCTCCCACAAGATGGCGAAGCCAAAGACATTCGCGACCTGAAGCCGCTGCAGCCGATGCCAGCGCCCCGTTGGCCCTACTGGCTTGCAAGTGGCATCGGGCTGACGCTCATGCTCGTCGTCGCGTCGGTGATCTGGATGCGCAAACGCAGGAAGGCGTTGGTGGTCCCCCCGGTCCCGCCTCACGAAGTGGCTTACGCGGCGCTGTCGGTGCTGCGTCACACCGATTTCACGGATCCCGAGGCGGTACGCCGCTATTTCTTTGGCATCAGTGACGTGCTGCGCAGCTACGTGGAGGCGCGTTTTGGGTTGAATGCCACGGATCTGACCACCGAGGAAATCCTGCCGCGCTTGGGTGAACTGCAGACGGTCGCAGGTCCCGAGCGAGTCAAGCTCAAGGAGACGCTGATGGCGGCAGATCAGGTGAAATTTGCCGATCACCCGGCCGGTACCACCGACATCGAACAGGCCTACGAACGAGCCCTGAGCTTTGTCGAAGCAACCACCGCAGCGACGCCGCCGTCGCCCAACGCGTGAGGAGACAGCCGTGTTTTTTGCTGACCGCTGGCTCTTCTGGTTTCTAATCCCGATCTTCGGCGCCTGGACGCTAGCCATGGCCTGGCTGGCAATCTCGACGGCTCAACGCAGGCTGCGCCCCACCGCGGCGGTGCGTTTCCCGACGCTCGTCGCACTCAAACGGCTGGCGCCATCGCGCACCTTGCTGTTGCGCCGCTTGGTTCAAGCCACCCGCCTCGTCACCGTGGCCTTGCTCTTGGTAGCACTGGCCCGCCCACAAACGGGTCGCTCGCAAAGTCGCGTTTTAACTGAAGGAATCGACATCATGTTGGTGGTTGATACCTCCGACACGATGCGTGCTCTCGACCTGGATGCGCACAAGCCGCTGCAGCTACGTCGCAACCGACTGCAAGTCGTGGGCGATGTGGTCGAAGAATTCGTTAAAAAACGCGAGAACGACCAGATCGGTCTCGTGGTCTTTGGTGAAGAGGCCTTCACGCAGTGCCCACTGACGTTGGACCACGGAGTGCTGGCCACATTCTTGGACCGGCTAGAGATTGGCGTGGCAGGCACTGCCACAGCCATCGGCTCGGGCCTCGGGCGCGCACTGCAGCGATTGGAGAAATCCAAAGCCAAATCGAAGGTGGTGGTACTCCTGACCGACGGTCGCAACAATGCCGGTTCGGTCACGCCGCAAAAGGCCGCAGAAATTGCCAAGAGCTTGGGAGTCAAGGTCTACACGATTGGGGCCGGCACACGCGGACAAGCGCCGTTTATTCGCGAGACCCCGTTTGGCAACCAGGTGGTCTACGACGACGTCGCGATCGATGAAGTCACGCTGAAGCAAATTGCGACGACCACCGGCGGTGCTTACTACCGCGCTGAAGATGCCGACGCGCTGGCCGCGATCTACGACCAAATCGACAAACTAGAGCGGACACAAATCGAGATGAAACAGTACATGGAGTACCATGAGCGTTTTGCCTGGTGGGTGACGCCAGCCCTGGTGCTGTTGCTGCTCGAACTCTTGCTGCTAGGTACGCGCTTGAGGAAACTGCCATGATCCATCGCGGCCCTGCCTACCTTGCTGGTTCTGCTCTGGCGCTCCTACCGGCGTGTGATGTGAAACTTGGCCAACCAGAGCTGCTTTGGCTTTTGTGGTCGGTGCCAGCGTTGGTGGTATTTGAGCTCTACGTCGCACGCAAAAAACGTCAGTCATTACACACCTTTGCGGCCCCCGAGTTGATCGGGCGCTTGGAGAGCGGCGTCAGCCGTGCGCGCCAGGCATTCAAACTGATGGTGCTGCTGTTGGCCATCACCCTGGGAATCGTGGCGTTGACGGAAGTGAAGGTCGGCTTCGTTTGGGAAGACGTGCAGCGCAAGGGCGTAGACGTGGTGGTGGCACTGGATGTCTCCGACAGCATGCTGGTGCAAGACGTGGAGAGCGACGGCAAGTTGACGCGCTTGGCACGTGCCAAGCGCAAGGTGACCGACCTGTTGCGGCTCATGGACGGCGATCGGATTGGTCTCGTGGCCTTCTCCGGGACGGCGTTTGTCGAATGCCCGCTCACCCTCGACTACGCTGCGGCGGAAATCTTCCTGGAGGCGTTTGATACCGAATTGATCCCGGTGAAAGGCACCGCCATTGGTGAAGCGATCCGCGCGTCGCTCAAGGCCTTCGACGGTGGTAATGCCAAGAGCCAGGCCATCATCCTGATTACCGACGGTGAAGATCACATGGGTCAAGCTCTCGAAGCCGCTGAGGCGGCCAAACTTACGGGCGTGCGCGTCTATACGATTGGTATCGGCCGTGATGAGGGTGCGCCGATCCCCGATCCGAAAGGTGGCTTCCGCCGTGACCGTCGCGGCGAGATGGTGCTGTCGAAGCTGGATGAAACCACGCTGCAGAAAATCGCGCTGACAACAGGCGGTGCCTATGTCCGCTCAGTCACCGGTGACGTGGACTTGGAGAAAATCTACACACAAGGCATCAAGGCCACCCTAGAAGACCAAGACCTCTCTTCGAAGCGACGGCAACGCTGGGAGGAGCGGTTCCAGTGGTTGGTGGGCGCCATGGCAATCTTACTCATGCTAGAACCGTTCATCCCTGAGCGCCGCCGTCGCAGCCAATTCGCAAGCGCCGGCCCCACCCTCGGGCTGCTCTTGGGCTTGGTGTTGCTGCCGAGTGTCGCCTTCGCCGCCGCACCTCAACCGGTACCTCCTGGCGTGGCGCCGAACCAGCCTGTGCCACCGCCGTTGCCGCAGGCCGTACCCCCGGTGCCCGCTCAACCCGCCCTACAGGGACCGGCCAAGCACTATCGCTCACCCAGTGCAGCCTACGATGCCGGAGTCTACGACCAAGCCTTGGAGGGCTTCGTCAACGCCCAAGTAGAGCGTCCACAAGATGCCGGACTGCAGCTAAACGTGGGCAGTGCGCACTACAAGATGGGCAACTATGCCGACGCGGAGAAGTCCTTTGCCCAAGCCGCGCTGGCGGCCGATCCGCAGTTACGCGAGCAGGCCTTCTACAACCTCGGCAATACCGCTTTTCGGCAGGGCAAGCTCGAAGACGCGATCCGCTACTACCAGGCGGCCCTTGAGGTAAACCCGAACGACGACGACGCCAAGTTCAACCTGGAGTACGTGCGCGACGAGATCCGCCGACGGGCCGACGAGGCCAAGAAGCGTGACGAACAACAAAAGCAACAACCGCAAGCACAGCCCAACGATAAGTCGCAGGACGACAAAGGTGAACCCAAGGACGACCAGCAGAATCAAGCGGGGCAACAAGGCCAACAAGATCAAGCGAGCCAGGACGCCGACGGCGATGGTCTAAACGATGCCCAAGAGACGCAAGCGCAGAACCCTACCGATCCGAAGAACCCCGACAGCGATGGCGACGGATTGAAGGACGGCGAGGAAGATAAGAACCGGAATGGCCGGGTCGATGCTGGCGAAACCGACCCGAACAAGAAAGACAGTGACGGCGACGGCAAAGCAGACGGCGCGACAGCCCAGGGCACGCCGCAGGCTCAGGAGCAACCCTTGTCAGCCGCCGAGGCGCAGCGATACCTGGATGCCTTGGGCGACGACAAACCGCTGCAAAAGACCAAGGCGCGGCCGAGCCGCAACCGACAACCTGATAAAGACTGGTAGCGAGCGAAGTCTATGACGAGGATCCGGCCACAGCACGCACGAACAACCTTCTGGTGGACCTCCATCGGGGCGATCCTGGCGACGTTGGTTCTGCCGACAGGCGCTGGCGCAGCCAGCATCACCGCGACAATCAATCGCACCGAAGTCGCAGTGGGTGATCGCCTGCAGCTCACGCTGACACTCGAAGGTAGTAGCGCTGGCGAGATAGAGCTTCCCGATCTGTCGGCCTTTGAAGTGCACTCACAGGGGCAGTCGCGAAACATCCAACTCATCAACGGCCGGATGAACAGCAGTGTCGCCCTCAACTACCTGCTCATCCCAACCCAACCCGGAACTTTCACCATCGGATCCGTGCGGACAAAAGTGGATGGCAAAGCGGTGATGACCAAGCCGATCACCGTACGTGTCCTTGCCGCCGAAGAGACGCCCAAGCAAACGCGTGACCTCTTCATGATCGCCAAGGTGAGCAACGAATCCCCCTACGTAGGCGAGCAGGTGGTGTTTAGCCTGCGCATCTACCAACGCATCCGACTCGCGCAGGCAAGCCTTGAGGCCCTCGATTTTGGCGGCGCCCTCGCAGAAGACCTCGGTAAAGAGTCCACCTACGACGCCACCGTGAACGGCATCGCCTATCAGGTGACCGAGATTAAAAAAGCGCTGTTTCCGCAGCAGGCTGGCGAGTTGGTGCTCCCGGCCGTCCGCCTAAATGCCGAGGTGGTGGTGCAAAACCAAGGGGGTCGGCGCCGAGGCACCGACCCGTTTGGCGACATTTTCAACAGCCCGTTTGATGACTTCTTCGGGCGCGGTCGCACCGAAACCCGGACCGTCACAGCACCGCCAGTCACCCTCACAGTGCGACCCTTACCGCCAGCGCCCGCAAATTTCTCAGGCATGGTCGGCAGTTTTTCCATCAAAGCCAATCTTACCAACGCCACCGTGAAGGTCGGCGAGTCCACGACCCTGAGCCTCACGGTCAGCGGCCGCGGTAACCCTCCGCTGATCAAGGAGCCGACGCTACCTGCGTTGGAGGGGTTCAAGATCTATGACGACAAACCGACGCTGCAGTCACAAGTGGATGGCGAGGGTCTGACCGGCGTCAAAGTCTTTGGCAAAGCTTTGGTACCGATGCGCGCGGGCATGCTCAGCATACCGGCTGCCCGACTGACCTTCTTCGAACCGGCGACAGGTGAGTACGTTACCCGTAGCACGACCCCAATCACGCTGACGGTCGCCGACGCACCCGCCTCCGAAGATCTGCGTCTCACCCAACTGGTCACACCGACCGGTGGCAAAGTGGCCGTGAGGCTCTTGGCCGACGACCTATTGCCTAACTACTCCGGGCTCGACGCCATCTCCGCAAGCGCCCTCAACAGCGGACACTCCGGGTTGGCCGCCCTGGGTTTGCTGATACCACCCCTCGGGTTCATCGTGTGGGTCCTCGCAATGCGGCGCCGAGTGCGGTTGAAGAGTGATGTCGCATTCCGACGCTCCCGCATGGCACTTAAGGAGGCGCAGCCCTTCCTTCGCGAAGCAACCAGCAAGCTGAAAGCAGGTGACGACCATGACGCCGCGATGGCCCTCTCGCGCGCCCTGCGCACCTACATGGGCAACCGTCTGAACGTCGAAGGGACCGCATTAACCCCACGCGAAAGCGCGCAGCTCCTGGCAGATCGCGGCGCAGGCCCACAGACCGTGGCCTCTGTAGAAGCTGCGCTGCTGTGCTGTGAGACCTTTGTCTATGGCGCTCCCGATTCACGCACGCGCGTGGAATTGACCGAGCACGTACGACGCGCGGTAAGCCTACTGAAAGGAATGGCAGCGGAACTCCGCTGAGGTGACCATGACCACCGTTCTGATTTGGCTAATGGCACTGACATTGCGCGCGACCGAACCTAAGATCTCCGAGCCCTCGATGTTGTGGCTCGACGCTAATCGCGCCTATGACAGCGGCGACTACGACCGCGCTCACGAATTGTACTCAACACTTGTTGATCGTGGCATGACCAACGGCCACCTGTATTACAACCTAGGTAATACTCAGCTACGCCAGGGCCAACTCGGCGCGGCGCTTGCTTCGTACCTGACGGCGCGCGCGTTGTTGCCACGCGACTCTGATATCCGTGCGAATCTGAGCTACGCGCGCAAACTCAGCAAAGATGCACTCGTACCGCCGGAGCCAAATCCAGTGCTGGCGACATTGTTTTTTTGGCACGTGATCCTATCGCGCCACGAGCTGTGGGTTCTTACGATAGCAGCCAACCTACTCTTTTGGGGACTGGCTGCTGCGGCCTACCGCTGGCGGCAGTCTGAGGCGCTCCGCTTCGGCGCAGGCTTTGCGTTGCTGATCCTTTTGGCCGTCGGCGTCTCGTTGGCCGTGCGCTACCTCTCGCCCACTCAGGTGGCCGTCGTACAAACCGAAGAGGTTGAGGTGCACGCCGGGCTTAGCCGCGATGCTGTGGTGCGTTTCAAGCTGCACGCCGGTAGCGAGGTGCGCGTTCAAGACGTGATGGAGAGCTGGGTGCGAGTCCGACTCCCGGATGGGCTCGAAGGCTTCGTGGAGCGTACAGACGTCGCCGTGGTTAGCTGGTAGCCACGTGCTCGACGGCGCGCAAAATATTGGGCAAGCCATTGCGGTTCATTTTCGTGTAGCCCCAGAAGGCCGCACGCGCCAGGCTGCCGTCGGCCAAACGCGCGCGCAGCCACCAGCCAAACGCCTTGGGCTCCGGTTGCTCCAGCGCTGCCCCAACGGATTGGACAAAGCGGCGGTTGCGCTCTTCGTGCACACCCAACGGTGGTGCCAAGATCAATGGCAGACCCAACGCAGCGTAAAACACCAGTTCTGAGGGCTTGGTCCACAACAGATCGGTCTCGGCCGCAATGCGGTTAAAAGCGGCAAAATAGTCGGTGAGTGTAGGTGTGTAGGCAAGCTGCAAGGCGTGGCCCAGCGACGAAGCCAGCCCGACCCGCGCCGCCACTTGTGCCAGGTGATCGCGCCGCTCGGCGCTGGTGCCGACCATAATGGTGAGACGTAGCTCACCGGCCGAAATGATGGGAGCCACTCCCTCCAAAATCTCTTCCACTATCCGAAGTTGTGCCCCCGCGCCTCCTAATGCCAACGTCATGTGCAATGGCCCGGTCACTGAGGACAACGGTCCCAAGAGCGCCTTGACCTCTTCCTCGTAGGTCGACATGAAGGCGTGTGCAGGATCCAGGCGGCCTAACCTGCGCACCAGCGCCATCCGACTCGCAAGCTGTCCGACCCCACCCACCAAGGCATCTGGCAATGGAAAACCGGTGACCTGGATACGCCGCGCGGACACGCCATACTGCAACAAGCGCACCCTCACGTCGTCGCACGGCGCCAAGTAGACAATCCGCGAACGCTCCCCAAACAAAGGCGCCCAGATACGGTGGGCATCGGCATCCGTGACAAGGCAGTAGACCGGAACTCGACTGAAGCGCTCTGCCATATGGGCGATCGCATGAAACGTCGTCACCACCGGCGCCTGGTGATGCTCGGCAAATGCTCCCAAGGTGTTGCCCAACCCTCGCTCCAAGAGGCGGTTTAGGTAGCGCCAGGCAAACGTAGGTTGTGTGAAATCGCCGGGTGCGTCTTCATCCGCAACGTGCGTAAGCCAGCGCAAGAGCCCGTGCGCCCCCCACGACCAAGGTTTGGCGGCCCAGCGCGACAACCGTTCGTAGCGCTCGCGTGTCGTCTGCCAAAGCTGGATCTCCGTCGCTGTTGCAAGTGGCACCCGATCTGCCTCGAACACCGGCACCGACCAAGCGTCGGCCAGTGCCTGAGCAGCGCGCAAATGCCCAAACCCCATGGCCACCGCGATAATCAACGGGCGTCCTGAAGGCACCGTCGGCAAGTCTGAGGGCGACAAGGCCGCGTCGCTCATGATTTTTTCGGAGCGGGTTTTCCCAGAGGCAGATTGCGGCGGCGGCCATAGCGCGCCAAGTAGGCTCGTACTTCGGCAAAATGCACCACCGTAAGCCCAACCAGTCGAAAGGCAATGCCTTGGACGGACCCGGCTCCGGGACCGAGGTTCAAGAGGCCCACGCGCACCACCTGCGCCTTGATTTCGGCCGGCAGCTTTACCTCATCACCCACATTGGCCGTCAACGTCACGGCCGTACCCACCCGCAACACCTGTTCGGTGCGCATGAACATGCCCGATTCTGACATGTCGATGACGGGCCCCGAGAAGACTCCCGAGCCCGTATCACACACAACCTCAAGACGAACCTCATAGCGAGGTGCTCGTACGCGCGATCCGGCCATCGTGACAGACTCTCTCTCCGGAAATATCCAACGTTCTTTGATATTTAAAGGGGTTTGGGGACCAGTGCAAGAGAAGCCACTTGCGCTTAGGCTCCGGATTCGCGATGCTTTGCGCCAACTCGCCGTGCAAACTCAGCTCTACCTCGACATCCTACCACAGCCCGACGCCACGACTTGCGGGCCGACCTGCTTGCACGCCGTCTACCGGTTCTTCGGCGACCATGAACCCCTCGACAAAGTGGTTCAAGAGGTCCCGAGCCTAGAAACCGGCGGCACACTCGCGGTTTTTCTAGGTTGCCACGCATTGCGCCGGGGTTACCGTGCCCGGATCTACACCTACAACCTGCAGCTGTTCGACCCTACGTGGTTCACTCTACCGACGCCGGAGCTGCGGACGCGGTTGATGCGTCAACAAGAACTGAAGGCCGATCCGCGATTGAGCGTCGCAACCGCGGCCTTCCTGGAATTCTTAGAATTGGGTGGTGAAATCCGTTGCCAAGATTTAAACCGCAATATCATCCGTCGCTACCTAAACCGCGCCGTGCCGATCCTAACAGGTCTAAGCGCCACCTACCTCTATCGCTCACCGCGTGAGCTTGATACCGACGGCCGACCTGACGACACGCGTGGCGTGCCCACCGGACACTTTGTCGTGTTGGCCGGCTATGACAAACAGGGCCAAAACGTACTGGTTGCAGATCCACTGCCCAACCAGGTCTCCAACACCCAACACTATTGGGTCAGCATCGACCGGGTTATTTGTTCGATCATGCTCGGCATACTCACCTATGATGCCAACTTGCTGGTTATCCAGCCGCGCCGAAAACGCCCGCGAGATTCTCTCCGGACACCGGCCGCAGGAGCGTAAACAGGTTTCCCATGGCAAATCTTGTCGTTGTCAACAGTGCGCGCGATTGGCCGCTGGATCTCCCCGACGTCACCGTGGTGGAAGCGCGGGACTACCTCACCGACCCTCAATACACCGACCTGCGCGCGGCCAAAGTGTTCAATTTATGCCGGTCGTTTCGGTACCAAAGCATCGGCTACTATGTATCGTTGTTGGCCGCCGCGCGTGGCCACAAGCCGATTCCCAGCGCCTCAACGATGCAGGACATCAAGACCCAAGCCATTGTTCGAGTGGCCTCTGAGGAGCTCGACGACCTAATCCAAAAGAGCTTGGCGCCTATCCAATCGCGCGAGTTCGTGCTCAGCATCTACTTTGGTCGTAACCTGGCGCGCCGGCATGACCCTCTGGCGCAACACGTTTTCAAATTATTCCAGGCGCCGCTCTTACGCGCGGTGTTTTCCTTCGACGACGACACCAAGCAATGGCAGCTCACCACCATCAACGCGATTTCTGCCGCCGAAATCCCCGCCGAGCATCATCCATTTTTGAGCGAGGTCGCGACTGAGTTCTTTAAAGGCAAACGCCACAACGTGCGGCGACGCCCGGCCACACGCTTTGATATGGCGATCCTCTACAACCCCAACGATGAGATGGCGCCGTCAGACGAGAAAGCGATTCGCAAGTTCGAGCGCGCTGCCGAGAATCTCGGCATGAGTGTTGAGATCATCGACAAAGATGACTACGGCCGCCTGACCCAGTTTGACGCACTGTTCATCCGTGAAACCACCAACGTCAACCACCACACCTACCGTTTTGCACGCCGCGCCGCCGCAGAAGGGCTCGTGGTGGTGGATGACCCCGAATCAATCCTGCGCTGTACCAACAAAGTGTTCTTGGCCGAGACCCTGCAACGCCATCGTATCGCGACCCCGCGAACGGTGATTGTGCACTGGGACAATGTCGAGACAGTCACCAGGCGCCTCGGCTTGCCCTGCATTCTTAAACAGCCGGACAGCTCATTTTCTCAGGGTGTCGTAAAGGTCGAAACCGAAGAGGAGTACAACTCCGCCGTTGAGCGTCTGCTCGCGAAGAGCGAGCTCATCATCGCGCAAGAATACGTGCCCACCGAATTTGACTGGCGCGTGGGCATCTTCGACCGTCACCCCTTGTATGTCTGCAAGTACTTTATGGCGCGCGCCCACTGGCAGATCATTAAGAGAGATAGCACCGGACATTTTCAGGAGGGTCGTGCCGAAGTGTTACCGGTGGAGTATGCGCCCGAGGCTGTCATCCGCACGGCGTTGCGCGCAGCCCATCTGATGGGCGACGGCTTGTACGGCGTTGATCTCAAACAAAATGGCGACAAAGTGTCAGTCATCGAGGTCAACGACAACCCGAGCATCGAAAATGCGGTGGAGGATCGCATCCTAAAAGATGAACTCTACAATCGCATTATGCGGGTAATGTTGCGCCGCGTCGAAGAACGTAAAGAGCGAGGAACCCAGCTGTGAGCGAGCCGTTGCATCTGTTTCAAGGCCACGGGATCGAGCTTGAGTACATGGTGGTCGACAAGGCAACTCTCGCGGTGCGGCCGATTGTCGATCAGATTTTGACTCACGCGGCCGGCAAGCTCACCGACGAGGTCGACGTTGGACCGCTGTGCTTCTCGAATGAGTTAGTGAGCCACGTTGTTGAGTTGAAAACCAACGGCCCCGCCGCTGAGCTGCGTGGCCTGGGGACGGTGTTTCAATCGGGCGTCGACCAAATCAATAAATTCCTTTCGACCTGTGACGCGCGACTGATGCCAACCGCCATGCA
>JAKLEG010000136.1 GCA_022703175.1 Myxococcota bacterium
TGGGCCAGGAGCGTCGTCGGCACCAGCGTCCAGCGTAACCCGCGGAACAACACCGACGCGACAAAACAACCGATGTCCTGCAAGATGCCGCCGCCCACCACAATCAGGTGCGTGCTACGTTGGGCTCCTTGCTCGATGGCCCAGGTGAACACCGACGCGAGCTGTTCATACGACTTTGCAGCTTCCGTGGCGTCAATCTGCAGCGTTCGCGGTTCAGGGAGCACCGAGAAGATCTGCGTGCGGTACAACTCGGCTACCTTGCGGTCGAGCAAGACCAAGCACTTCGCGTCCCCACCAAACTCGCCAAGCGCGGCAGCGAGGTCTGGGAAGACCACAACTGAATAGGGGTGTCTATGGCTTGTGATGTTTAGCATGGCCTACACACACAAAAGGCCGCCGTCCACTGCGACCGTCTGTCCCGTCAGGTAGCTGTTCTCTTCGCTGCACAAAAACGCCACGAGGCGCGCAATTTCGAGCGGCTCGGCGAGGCGTCTGAGAGGAATGGTATCGGCGATGCGCGAAAGCTCCTGCGGCGAGTTGTTCTTCGTGGTGAGCTCGGTCGCGACATAGCCAGGGCACACGGCGTTAACCAAAATGCCGTGTGGTCCGAACTCTACCGCCGCCGTGCGAGTCAGGCCGTTCAGGCCGGATTTCACGGCCGAGTAGGCGCCGCGCCGCTCCCGCGTCACCAGGCTGAAAATCGAGCTGATGTTCACAATGCGGCCATAGCGTTTCGCCTGCATGGCTGGCACTACGTGCTGGATCAAGCGCAGCGGTGCGGTTAGGTCGATTTGGACCATCTGCTCCCAAGTGGCCGTATCGATCGCATCGATCGCATTCAAGACATTGATGCCGGCGTTGTTCACGAGGACGTCAAACGGACGTTTGCCGGGGCCAGAGAAATACGACTCGATACTGGCGGGGCTAGCCAGGTTGAGGTCATTGCTGCTAGGCGCGACCACCCGGATAGCACGGGCTTCGAGCTCGTTGCGAATCGCTGCGCCAATGCCCCGCGAGCCACCGGTGAGCAAGGCAACGCGCGGCGTTTTGTTAGTGTCGCTCATCGGCGTCCTCAAGGATGTTGTTATGCAGCTCTTCGCGACTCAAGAAGGGCGCCATGTCGTGCAGTGGGGCGCTCACCATGCGGCCGTCGTCGAGTCGTCGCGACGAGACCTTGGGTGCAAATCCTTGTGCCAAATCGAGCACCACCTCGCACAGGGTCGGCCCTTGAGCGTTGAGCGCCGCAGCGATGTTGGCCTGGAGGTCGTTATGGCGCTCACAGCGCACGTAGGCAAAATCGAACGCGGCCGCGAGCTTGCCAAAATCGGGGAAGGTCATACCCGACTCGATGCCGCAGCCGACGCAATTGTCAGGGAAGAAGTTGGCCTGGGTCTGGCGAATCGAGTGATAGCCGCCGTTGTTCAGCAGAAACACTTTGACGTTCATCTTGCGACCGGCAATGGTCTGCAGCTCCTGAAGATTCATCATGATGCTACCATCGCCAGCGAGACAGATGATGCGTTGATTGGGGCGTGCCACCGCGGCCCCCACGGCTGCCGGCAGGTCATAGCCCATCGATGCGGCGCCCGAGTTGTGAAACAGCCGCTGCCCGGGTTTGATCGTGGCGGCCTGAAAACCCACCACGCATGCGGTGCCGTCGGCAGACACGATGACCTCGTTGGCGTCTAGCTGTTTGAACAAGGCATCCATGAAGCAGTAGGGGTTGATATGCTCTTTGAGTTGCCAATATTCAGGGAGCACCACGGGGTAGCTTTGCAGGCGCTCCTTGCACCAGGTCACCCATGCGGCGTGCGTAGGCTTGGCGGTGATGCCTTGCAGAGTTAGCAGCCGCTCGAAGAAATCACGCAAATGCGCATGAATCGCCAGATCGAACTTGCAGGTAGGTTTGCGCATCTCCTCGGCATCGATATCGACACCGATCTTGAAGGCGCGCGGGGCGAAGTTCTTCCAGTCATAGCTGACCAACCGGATGTTCAACCGGCAGCCCAACACCACGAGAAGGTCGGCACTCTGAACGGCGAAGTTGCCGGCCCGATTCCCCAAAGTTCCAGGGCGGCCGGCATACAACGGGTGGTCATCCCATAGCAGATCGTTGGAGTTCCACGCGGTCACCACCGGCACACCCAAGCGCTCGATGACCTTCAAGAATGTGTCGTAGGCACCACTTAAGCGCACGCCCGAGCCGGCATAGATCACGGGGCGTTTGGCAGCGGCGAGGCGTCGTACCAGTTCGTCGCAGGCGGCGTTAAGATCGGGCGTTTCGAGCTTCAGCGTATCTTCGCTCGGGTCATAGGCACGTAGTGTGGCTGGATCGACCTGCGCGCCTTGCACGTCCAGCGGGATATCGATCCAGGTCGGCCCGGGACGTCCGGCCACGGCTAGATGCAGTGCGCGCTCAAGATGGTAGCGAATCGAGTTGGGGTCATCCACGGTCACCGCGTATTTGGTGATGCCTGTCACCATACTCACGATGTCGGCCTCTTGGTCGCCTAGTTGCCTGAGCTTGCCAATCAAGTTGTGTTTGTACAGACAGGTGTCGCGCTTCACTTGGCCCGAGACGATGAACATCGGGATCGAGTCGACCCAGGCGCCGTGGACGCCATTCAACGCATTGATACCGCCGGGGCCGGTGGTGACATTCACAGCCGCTAGCTGTCCCGTGATGCGTGTGTAGGACTCGGCGGCCATCGCGCAGGCCTGTTCGTGGTGGCAGGAGACGTAGGTGAGCTCTTTACAGCGCCCGATGGCATCGTTCAAATGCATGGCGCCGCCGCCCGTAACCATGAAGACATGGCGGATACCGTGTCGAGCCAAGGTCTGGGCAACGTAGTCTGCTAAGCGAATCATCGCGACCTCAACGCAAGGGACGGGTTTGCTTGCGCCCACGCCAGAGTGCGGCGCAAGGCGTCATCTAGCTCGACCCGAACCTGTAACCCGAGTTCGGCTTGGGCGCGGTCCGTGGCGGGCACATATTGTTCAGGGAGCTGCCCTGGTTCGGCTTTGCCAAGCACCGAAACCGCCATCACGGGTTGGCGCAGAGCTGCCGCGTGGTAGGCCAATTCAGCAATGTTTACCGCAGCATTCGACCCTACGTTGTAGGGCCGGCAGCTCTGGCCGCGAGCCAAGATGGTGAGCAGCCAAACGACCATGTCTGCGGCATACAGATAAGAGCGTTTCGGCGTGCCATCACCTTTGATCACGATGGGGCGCTGCTGTAGCACGTCGGCCAGAAAGTTGCCGACGGCGTAGTGAGCGGTGAACGGCAGGTAGGGGCCAACAAAGGCGAAACACCGGGCGATGGTGGGCTCAAGCCCGTGGCTGCGTGCATACAGGGTACACAGCAATTCCGCCAGTCGCTTGCCTTCACCGTAGGCTGAGGTGTGCAGCTGCATATCTGGGCCGCCCTGGTGCTCCTCAGGGATGTGCGACAATGTAGGTGGCTGCCGTCCATAGACAGCGCCTGAGCTTGTGAGTAGCAGTCGCTTGGTGCCGCTGTAGACGGCGAAATCCAATACCCGCCGAGTGCCTTCTACAATGGTGTCGACCATTTCCAGCGGCCGACCGTCGTTGATGGCAGCGCTGGCATCGGTGGCTGCGTGGATGATGTGAGAAAACTCCCCGGTTGGGAAATCGAAGGTGCGGACATCGCCTTTGACAAGGTGTATCGCTTCGTCGCTGGCAATTCCGGGGAGCGCTTGGCGAAAACCGTCGGGGTTGCGGCTAAGTACCACCGCCTGCGCGCGCAGATTGAGACTGCGGTTGGCGTGCATAAAGGTACCGAGAAGCCAGGTGCCAAAAAATCCGGTGCCGCCTGTGATGAAGAGCCGTTGGCCTTTGACCTGTTCCCAAAAGGGGGCGGTCTGCTCCACGCTCGCATGATGGTCTTTGACGAGGTCGTCGTTCACAGAGGTCCTTTTCGTGTCCAGCAATCGGGCGCGGACAAAACACCCTTGTGTACCGATTGTCAACGCGCTCTGTTTGGGTCATAAGCTGCCGTAACTTGGCTTCGAGAGACCGCGCCGACGGACTTCGACCATAGAACCGAGGTTTTGGGTGAAGCAAAGGAAGGTCACACGTGCAAAATCAGGGAGCGGGCGCTTCGTGCTGTATGTTCCCTGCTATCAAGCCAACTCCAACGGCATCCGGGTGTTGTACCTCCTCGGGGAGTTGATCCGTGAGCTTGGCCACGATGTTCAGATTGTGGCCTATGATCACCGCCAGGCAGACCCGAGTGGCCTTCCTAAGAAATTTCGACCCTACTTTCACCGGCTGGGGGTAGATTTCTCACCCCAAGATGTTTACGACAGCGATATCGTCATCTACCCCGACGTCATTCCTGACAACCCCTTGGGGGCCAAGAATATCGTCCGGTATCTACTCAATCGGCCGCTGGTTCTTACTGGCGAGCCGGTGGTTTATGGCCCACGCGACTTTGTGTTGAGTTATTCGGAGTGGATCGATCCGCACGCGTTTCGATTGTTGTTGGTCAATGATGATCGGCATCTTTTCCACCCGGTGCCGATGGCAACGAAAGAATCATTAGCATTGCTGTACTTCGGAAAGAAGCCCGAAGGCCATTTGCCGACGGACGTCGAAGCGTTCTTGAAACAATTTGACCGACGGACATTGATTACGCGATGGGTGCCGCCGAATCGTGTGGCGTTAGGCGAACTCCTGCGCGCCGCGCGGGTCTTGGTTTCCGTGGATCCGCTCACGAATCTATGTTACGAGGCCACGCTTTGTCATACGCCGGCGTTGATCACGAATGACGATTTCAATACCTCCAAATCCTCCACAGATTTGCCCACATGGGGTTTCTTCTCGCGTCCGGAGCAATACCAGGAGGCCGTGGCGGCCGTTGGCAATGCCTTTCCAAGTTACGTAGAGGTCCTAAGCGGCAACAAGGAACGCGTCCGCAAGTTTGTGCACGCGTGTTTTGACCACTTCGCTATGTGCATGCGCACGGATGCGGCCGGGGCGCGGTTCGCCGACTTGAACAGTCGGTATGTCAGTCTCCAGGCGGAGGCAGATCGGCTGCGATTCGAGGTTCGCCATCACGGTGAGTTGATTACGGCCACAGGAACCAAAGCCAAGGGCACGCCCACGACCTCCCCCATGCCTGCGGCCGAGGCAGCCACGCCCCCGTTGATGTACCTGGCCGCAGATCTGCTCAATCGCGTCGTCAAATTGGCTCCCCCGGTACACGCGGTGTTGAAACGTTCGATCATGGGTGAGACCTGGGCCCGCGGGTCCGTACCGGTCCGTCATCAAGTAGCCGACTCCATCAGTCGGGCAATGAAAGTGCTTCCGGCTTTGACCCCTCCGCGGCTTCGCAAGGTATTGAAGTCGATCTGACGGTTGGGGCGTCACAAAGCGTGGTGCGGCCCAGGCAGCGTTCCCGGCGAGACAAAAATCCGTCGACAATCGTAGGGTAGAGAAACCGGCGTATCATACGGAACCAGGCCTGCTTCCGCCTTGGTGGCGGTAGCGAAGTCATGGACGTTGGTGGGCAATTGCTCCAAGCAACGTGTCACCGCGCCGCGCACTTTCCCGACGGTTCGGAGGGCACGTTGGACGTCAGCTTGGGCCGTGCCCCACGCATGACCCGCAGGGCCGAATTCACGCGCCAGCTGGGTCTCACGAACCAGGTGGTCGTTGGGAACGTAGACAACGGCACAGCCAGAACAACAGGCCTCCACTGCAAGCGGGGTATCCTCAAAACAGTACATGAGCTTGCTTGTTGCCAACAGTTCCAGTCGCTCGCTACCGCTCATCCTGTCCGCATCGAGAACCTCGCGACAACCTTTGGGCAGGCCGGCCGGCGGCTTACCATTGGCCTGGCGTTGGCTACCCACATAGAAGCAACTCCCAGTACGGGGAGCGCGCGACCGGTTGAGGTTGCGTAGATCGACCGTGGGTAGCTGCAGAATATGGGAGCTACCCGCGATCTCGGCCAAGTAGTGATCGGCGCAGACCGTGAAGTGCCGAGGAATTCGATGTCGCTGGGCGTTTGAACTGGGCAATCCGAGCACGAAACGGGCCACGTAAGGGGCCTTGAGGGGGTCCTCCACAGATTCAGGGTAGACACAAATCGGCGTCAGCTGGCGACGAAAGTGGCTTGTCACAAGCTCAGGGGTCAACAACGGCGCCCACAAGCCTTCGGGTTCCACTGGGCTCAACGCGAACTGGGCGAAGTGAGGCCAGGCCGAATCTGACATCGTGGCGAGGGGGTGAGGTATCACAAACGCACGTTCGCCGATAAGGTTCAAGAAGTGACACAACGCAAAGAGCTTGGTCGCTTCACCTGAGTGAGCCGACTGCCTCGGCACCACAACGTAGAACGGATTTGAGGGGGCCGAAAGGAAGGATCCCCGCGCCCCGATTGCCTGGCCGAGCGTGGACCATAGGGAAGCTTGTAAGTTGCTAGCTGACATGATGTTCACCCTGTAAGCCGACTACCCGCACCGCGGGAAGACTTTTCATTCCCCACGAGTCGGCAGCTACCTGTTGACAGTCTTGATCCTGAGCCATCACCCACTGCCCCATGGTCACGCCAGGGTTTTCCAGTCGATGAACTCTACCGTGGCGTTTTGTGCCGCCCTCGTGGTGGCTCGACCGGCAGCGCAGCGCTGGGGCGGCACAAGGGCGCCCAGTCGGAAATCACCCAAGGCGCTGCGCAATAGCTTGCCTAAGTCTTTTCGCCGGATGTCGCTGCGCTCCCACATGCTGAGCCGTCGTGGCGTTGCGCTCTCCTGCTGCCGGGTAGGGCCAAACAACTCGGTGAACTGCTCGGACGTTGCGTGGTTGTTGAATACGACCAGATCTGCAGCGGTCGTCTCACCGATGCCGAGAAGCAACGGTAGCAGACTCTCCGCGAGGTCGTGGTGGGCACAACAGAAAGTCATCGTATTGCGGGCCCTTGAGGGATGCGCAGCGGCCTGGAGTGTTTCATCAAAGGCCACCTGTGTCGGTTGTGGACGAATCTGATCGAGACAATGGATCAGCTTGACCCCCGAGTGGCGGCTATACACCAAGTGTGCAATCGGCGTGCAATGCGAGTCCAAGTTCTTAAGGTAGGCAGATTCGAATTCAAGGGCCTCGTCGAGGATTGCCTGGAGTCCCAACGCACGGTTGTCAAAGTCGGCCGCCAGGTCACAGTAGACGCGGTGCGCCTGCGCACAGAGCGTCGACAACTCCACCACACCCGACGCGTCGAAGAAACGCTGGAGGAAATGCATGTCGTCGATGGTCAAATAGCGAAAGTCCGCACGGACAACGCGAACCGTCTCTAGCTCTCGCTGGAGTTGGCGCAACAATGACGTCAGAATGAACGTGCCGGTGAGTGAGCGTTTGATACCTAACGTGTCGAGGCGAAGCTCATCCTCGCGTGCCAGGACCAACTGCCGGATTGGCACATGCGTCACCCGATGGAGATGGTCTAGTTTTCTCGCCAAGCCAACGGTTGCGTAGTGGAGTTCCGCTGCGGCCGACGGCGCGGGGCGGCCTGGATGAGTGCCGTAGGCCGTCAATGTCTTGTTGCCATCTGAGATTGCATACGGCTGGACGTGGAAAGCGCATGGTTGGCGGTAGAAGGCCGCAAACAGCGCCGTGGTGTGGAGGTAGCAGCCGGAATCGGTCGCCAACGACGCGATGTCCACCCGCTTGAGGGAGCGGACCCTGAAGCACAAACCGGCAAAGGTCGTCGTGAGGCTGATGAAGCCGAAGTTCTCGAAGAACAGCGCGCCGTTTGCAAAGGTTAGCGTCTTGACTGGGCCGGACAGGTGGCTGGAGCTTTGGGCATCGTCGATCGAGCGATAGTAATTCAACAAATGGAAGTCGCATGGAGTTGTCTTGAGCAGTGGCAACAACCGAACCAAGGCGTCTGCCAATACTACATCGCCACAACCGACAAACCAGACAAACTCGCTGTCCACGTAAACCAAGCTGTCTAGCAGAGCGACCTCTGCGACACCGCGCGGTTTAGCATGCAAGCGAAAGTCAACCGTGTCTCCCGCGATGCAGCGGCGTTGAACTACCTCCTCCACCGCGTCAGAGGAGTAGTCGTCGACAACCAGCGTCCGAACATAGTCACCCGCGCCAGCGGCCTCAATGGCGGCCGCGATCGACGTGAGTGTTTGTTTGAGGGCTACCGGGTGATTGTAGGTTGGCACCACGAGGGTAAGCAGAGGATGAGAGGCGCCCTGTTTGCGTCGTAAGCGAGACGCCTTCAGACGTTCAGGGTGTGTACGCCGCGGTGCCGTGGATTTTGTCGAAGGGTGGCGCATGGGGTTTCCGGATCAGTGCGCCAGGCGGCACATGTCTACCGCCGTTCGAACGGCCCGTCGAAGCGTCGAGCTATTGATTCGCAAACCGCCACCGCCAGTTGGTGACGGGGTTGTGGGGGTCGCTGTTTGCCACCGCCCCAGAACCTCAAACACCACCGTCACGCGCAGCAGGGGGGCTGCCAGGCGGACGTTGGCGTGAACCTGTGGGTCAGGCTCGTCGAAGAGATACGTACCGGTCACACCTCGCGCGAAGTTGCCGGTCATTGACGCTAAGAGATCGACACACATGTCGGCTGCGTCAATAGCACTGAACTCCTTCAGCTTCAGGCAAATTGGGTCGTCACCAGGGTCAAAGCGGATAGCACCAACCTTACCAGAAGGGGTGAGGTCGTACTTGATGCGCTTCTCTCCGGGGCTGCCGTCGCAGATTTCACGAACCGAGTCGCTCTCATTAAAACCGTTACCGCAATCAAAGAACAGCTGCGCGGCCAAAGGTGGGTAGCTGCTCGCTTGGTCAGGCGCGGTGGCGCTCATCTGCGTCTCGCTGGTGGTTCGTCCCCGTAGCAATTGAATTCGGATAGCATCGAGCTCGCGACGAACGCTGAGATAGCGTTGGTTCAGGACATGCGCATAGGTATCGCGTGAACTCGCCAGCATCCTGGCAAAATGTTCATTGCAGGTTAAAACAAAGTCCCTAATATGTCGCGGGTTATCGGCCACGGCCTGCGTGTGGGCGGCGAACGCCCCGGCGACGTCGCTGAGGGCGGCGGGGAAGTCATTGGGATCGTCAAAGAGTCCCGAATGAAACGGAAAGCGTCTTTCATTCGGTTCAGTGCTATTCCGGGACGCGACGAAGACCGGGGTGTTGCAGAGTGCCGCGAGGCTGCAAATGTCGTGGTGAACACCATCCACGACCAGGACCCGGCTCTTGCGCAGGACTGCAGCCAGTCCCTTTGGCTCGCCTGGGTACCAGGGTGTGATGACTTGACGGGCGGCAAACGTATCCAAGAAAGCTTCAACGCGCTGCGGGAGTGGAAAGCGTGCACGCCGACCAGGGTAGATCAGCGCCAAATCCTCTTTTTCCGCCGCTTTGGCCGGAAAAAACAGGTCGCTGTTGTCATGGGTGAGTGGCAGCACGAAGGCATGCCTATCGACGGCAGGGCACGTCGACATCACAAAATCCGTGGCACCGTAGGCTATGACCGGATCCGTGGGCTCCTGGGGACGGCTCAGGAGAAACCGGACGACATTCGTCGCGGCTAGCGGGTTGTCGGTCACCATCCCGGGATAGATAGCAATGTCTGAATCTCGAACGTCCGCAGGCGAGAACTCTTTGCCCAGGTGGCGAGTCACCAATCGACCCTGGCCCGCTGGTGGATTGGTAGGCGATCCCTCCATCTTGGCGCACACCAGAAGCACCTCGTGGCCTTCCGCCGCCAACAATTCGCCCAATAGGCAGAGAAGCCTGGTGGGCTCAGAAGGCCCCCGACACGATGGTAAAAAGATGAGATAGCGAACCTCGGCGGTTTCATTTCGCGGTTTTCGTGCCATGGTGGCTGTCTCCTAAAGAGAGCCTATATTATCTGTGTGCTGACGCCTCGCAAGCGCGCATGCCTACTATCGCACAGGGTCGTTTTCGTGATGTTGAGCCTCTTTTGAGAGATCTTCGACCCCGGACTCATAAAGGCGGCGATACTCCGTGAGGGCCTCCCTCGTGGGGCCATCAAACGCCACGGTGCCCTTATGTAGTACAATCGCACGTGTACAAATGCGTTGCACAGCACCGGCGTCGTGAGAAACAAAAACCACCGTCCGCCCATGTGATAGCAAGGTCTCAATACGGCCTTCACATTTCTTTTGAAAGGCCTCATCGCCGACACCCAAGATCTCATCAATCAGCAACACATCGGCATCGACGTCCGTTGTTACGGCGAAACCCAGGCGTGCGTACATTCCGGACGAATAGTTCTTTACTGCCGTATCCATGAAGTCGTGAATACCCGCAAAGTCTACGATGTCCCGATAGCGTCGTGTCATCTCTGCGCGAGACCGACCCATGAGCGCGCCCGCCAAAAACACGTTCTCCCTGCCAGTAAGTTCGCCATTGAAACCCGCCCCCAACTCAATGAGTGCAGCCACTCGACCATCGACAAGACGTTGGCCTTCGGTGGGCTCGTAAACCCCCGCAACCACCTTCAGTAGCGTGCTTTTCCCAGAGCCATTGCGTCCAACAATCGCGACCGATTCGCCTCTGCCAATGTTGATATTGACGCCGCGCAATGCCCAAAGATCGCGGTAGCCGTTCCGCTTCTTCACCGCATTGATGAGCACTTCCTTTAGGGTGTAAGCACGTTCGTAGTGGAGGCGAAAGCGTACCCCAATATCCGAAAGTATCAACGAATTAGGCGCGGCCATGTCACACCCTCAGGATAAAACCGCGCTCAAAGCGCACGAAGATCAGAAATCCAACAATTGCCGCAAGCAACGACACCACACCCGCAGTAAGAACCGTTTCAGCCGAAGGCAGCGCACCATTGAAGATCGGCTCGCGAAAGCACTCAATAATGAAATACAGTGGATTCCACATAAAATAGGGCCGATAGGGCTCGGGTACCATCGCCAGCGAGTAAATGACTGGCGAGGTGTAGAACCAAGCCTGGAGAATCACCTCCGTCATGTGCCCAAAATCTCGAAAGTAGACATTGAGGCATGAAAACACCAGCGCCATACCAATCGCAAAAAGCGTCATGAAGGCTATCGGTATCGGCAGGAAAAGCACTGCCAACGCCGGTGGGTGTCCAACCGCGAGCATCAACACCAACATGGCCACAAGCGAGAGTAAGAAGTTCACCAAGCCGGCCAGCACCACTGACAAAGGGATGATACTCTTGGGGATATACACTTTCTTGAGCAAGGCACCTTTGCCAACGATCGACATCAGGCTCGTGCCCACAGATTGGGAGAAGAACGTCCACGGTAACAGACCCGCCACCAGTGAGACCCAATAGTCTCGGATATTGAAACGCATCACAGTTGAGAACACCACTGACAACACGACCATCATCAGCAGTGGGTTCAGGAGCGTCCAGAAGAAACCTAGCACTGACCGACGATAGCGGAGCTTGAGTTCGCTGGACACCAGCACTCTGAGGAGTTCTCGGTAGTGATAAAGCTCAAGGAGTTTGCGCATTTTGAGTCGCCGATATGTATAAAAGATATGCGTGAGTCAAGCTGTCATGCCCATCCCGGCAGCAACGGCCAAGCGTTCACTGTTGTCCAGGCCGACGAACGGCTGTGCTTGTGTTGCGGTTGCCGTTAAGACCGTCCTAGGTTCAACGCCGCAACTCGCTCGCAAAACTCGTAGTCACCGGTGAGGTCTTTTTGCAGCGGACCGATGGTCGCCAGGTTTGGCAGTATCTCCGTCCTTAGCGCGGCATCGCCAATCGTCAACGGCGATTTGTAGTCAGCATCAAGCGACCCCGTTGGTAAATTCAACCTCGCTGCAATGCCTGCAAGGAATGAGGCTTGGGTATCACCGGCTGTTTCGACGCCGCACAGAACGAAATGCTGTGCGATAAATTCAATCATTTCGACCTTTTGGGTCGCGGAGAAGGTCGGTAGATAATCAACATCGCAACAGGTTGGCGTCCGACCGGTATTGCCGCTAATCGTCCAATCAAGGCGCCCCATCAGGCCCCAGATCATATTCCAGTAATAGTTTTTGAGGTATGCGAGCGCAGGAGCGCCGCGGGCTTTTTCGACGCTGGCCGACGCCCAGAGTTCTAGGTCGCGTTGCAACGTGACTGGGGGGTGATCCGTCCTTGCCAGCCGGCAATGCCACACGAGGTCACTGACAAAGCGCGCCACGGG
>JAKLEG010000137.1 GCA_022703175.1 Myxococcota bacterium
CGCGTCTTGGTACATCGAGGTCCCGGCAAACGTCGTTTGGAGTTGAAAGGTAGCAAAGTTGCGCCATACCGCGTCGCTGACCAACACGGTTTTGGAGACACTCGCGAGCGGCGTCGGTGGCGATTGAAGCTCCAAAACCTCGATGACGTTCTGAGAGCTTACGCTCACAGCCACGCGGGCTTGGCTGGTGCCCGCTTCGGCAGCGGTTAGGAGCGCGAGTCCGGTGATCGGGCCCGCGGCGACATAAGGCTTGGTACCGATGCGCGCAAAGCACGGGGTTAAGCCGCCACAGGCCGCGATGCCTTGATACTGGAACAACTCGACGCGTCCATCCTCGCAGCCCACCGCGAGCTCTGCTGTGGTCGTCCCCGACATATCGCGCAGAGCGATGTGAGTTGCGCGCGCACTGGCATTCAGCGGTGCGGCCTCGCTGGCAATCGCTTTGCAAGGCTCAGCCTCCGACGCCTTGAATCGGCGCGGTGTTTGGTTGGTCGCACTAAAAACATTCAACACGATTATGACGTTGCCATCTTGAATGGCCACCATGTCGAGCTGATAGGGCACAAACGGCTCTTCGCGGATTTGGTCAATGAGCATTGCGGTGATTTGGGTGGGGGTGCTCAAGCTCGTGAGCAACACCCGACCCTTCTCGGGGTTGTTCACCGGCGCCAGGCCGACCCCAACCGAGGCATCCTCATCCAACACCATCACGGAGTAATTGGTAGACTCGACGGCGAGCGCGACAGGGGCGCCGACGGTGGTCACGCGTTTTGGGAGATGTAAGCTGCCTTCGGTGTCTGCCGCCATGCGCCACACGCCGCCGTTTGGTGCGGCGGAGGTGTCAATGAAGACCAGGTCAGGGGCGCCCGCGCCATCGGCCTGGCCTGCGACCAGTGTGCTGGGAACAAGCGCCAGGTTGTCATCGGCCGCGCTGGTGTGGGTTGGGTAGTAGGCGAACGGTGCCGGCTCATTGCTTTGCAAGCGAGACACACCCACCCGCCCCGGCAAGGCGACCACCACCCAACGCGCCAAGGCCGCCGCCGCGCCCGCCCACGCCGTGGTGATTTCACCCGGGATCAATATGCTGCTCCATTGCAGCAGTTCTTCGCCATCGTGGTCTGGGTCGACGTCAGCGGTCGAAAAGCCGACAAACTCACCACTGTGCGGCCAGAGCGCTAAGAAGGGTGGGGCGCTCTGGTTGCTGCCGGTGTCGATCTCGGCACTCGCCTTGGCACCGGTCGCGGCCAAAAGCGTCGGTCGCGGTCCCTCCGCCACGGCGTCGAATTGACCTTGATTGCCCTCGCCCGTGGCGAACTCATTGGCTGTCCAGTTGTCGATCAACAAGCGGCGGCCTCGCGCGTCACCGGCGTCCAACAGATTGTAGGCGAGTGTGCCGGCGTTGACAGGGCTGGCGTTGTCGAAATAGGTCGCGACCGCGCGACTGGTGAGCGTTGCCGTGCCGCCACCGCCATTCACGGTGTTGTGCAGCACCTTTGGAAATACCGGGTCGAGCCCTTCGCCGCCTTGGAGCACAAACATGCCGACGGTGTGTGCCCCCAGGCCACCAAAGAGGGTGTTGTTTTCAATCTGCCAAAACGGCTTTCCTCCCAGCACCAAACCGGTGCTGGCGCCAAAGCCTGTACCGATCCAAACGCGGTTGCCAGTGCAAAGTGCTGGCGCCAACGCGGTGGCCTGGGTGCTGGCCAACAGGATGCCGAGTGCTTCGCTGTCAGACGTGGTGGTTTCGAGCGCCTCAAGGGATACTTGGTTGCCTCGCACATGTACAAGCCCCGGAGCGGAATCACCGAGGACCACTATGCCGCTCGTGGCTGTCTCGCCGGCACCGATTTGCAGGATGTTGGCCGTCAGCTCAGCGCGAACGGCGCCAAAGAGCAAAATGCCACGGCTGCCAGCGAACATCTCTTCTTCACCATTTTGCTGGTTCAACAGCTCACAGACGGGGTCCAGGGGCGAGTCGCCAATCGTGACGCGGTTGTCCTCAACGATACTCGCAGCTTCGGGGAGCGCATCGGCGGTGCCGAGGACGATGCCTGCGCTGAGCGTGAAGCCACTGCTGACGTCCAAGGTGTCATGCGACAGTGTCAACGCATTGTTGTCAGTCGTTGCTTGTACGGCCACGCCGACACAGGGGCTCAAGCCGACATCGCCGCTCAAGGCGCGAATGTGAATGGTGCTGTTCACAAGACTCAGGCCGCCGTTCACAACGGTTGCGGGCTCGGGGGTGGGGCAACGCGGCGCCCAGCTTGCGCAACTGCAACTGTCGGGTCCCAGGCTGTTGGGTACACAGGCGTCGGTCAGGGTGCCGTAGAGGGCTTGGGCTCCGAAGCCGGTGAGGTCAATCGTGGTGCCTGTCACCACCGGAGCTCCGGCGTAGCTTGTGACACCTGCGAGGTAGGGGGCCATACCGCCACGAATGGTGATGTCGCTCACCTGCACAGCGCTCGCGGCCGCAATCACGCCTAACGCCGCCTCGCTGGCCGGAGCACCCAGCATGATCTCGCCGCGCGTGGCGGTGCCGTCGGTGGTGGTGGTCATTGTAGGAGCGCCTCCCACCGCAGCGACACCGATCAGGAGTGCTAGAGGCTCGAACTGCGTGACCGGGGCGCTGATGTTAACTCCGGCGATCGTAGCCTGGGTGTGCAACAACGCGAGGCCGCCCGCTGGACAGCCATCGCCGCAGGCGGCGATTTCAATGTCCACGTTACGCACTGTTGGGGTGCCGCCCACCACCCACAACGTTACGATCGGTAACATGTTGGTCTCGGCATTTGGTACCAGGGTGTTGGGCTCAGGCGCGGTGTCGGCCGCGATCGCCAACGTGATGTCTTCTAACTTTGACGTGGCCGTTAGCGCATGACCGCTAGCCTGGTCGCAGGTGATCCGGCAGGAGCTCCGTAGGTCTGGTACGCGCACCCAGGTAAGCGGATCGAAACAACCTGCGAGCGTGAGCTCACCTTGGAGGTCAAGGCAGGCATGGTAAGATTCACCGGTGGTTGCAGCCGCAAGGACCACGCGAGTAGCGCCTTGTGCCGAGGCAGCCGCAAGCCCACCGGCCACCGAACCACACGGTTCATCCACACTGCCGCAGCCTTCACGATCGGCGCCGGTTTGGCTGACATGCACCTCGTTCAGGGCCTGCAACACGACGAGTCGGTAGCTCTGGCTGGCGCTGTCACCGTAGCCATCGTTGGCCACCGCTTCAAATTCATAGATTCCCACCGCCGCGGGGGTGACGCTTAGCGTTACGCCCGTGACAGGCTCGGGCAAGAGCGTGGTGGCGGGGCCAGGGCGCGCCGACCAGCGCACGCTGACAGCATCGCCATCGGCGTCAGAGGCCCGTGCCTCTATTTGAAGCGCCGCGGGAGGGTCGGCCAACGCCATGGTGTCGGTGCCGAGCGGATCTAGTATCGGCAGCTGGTTTTCGACGCACAGCGAACTGACGCAGCGCCAGCCATGACCATGGGCGGCGCAATCGCTGTCCTGTCGGCAGTTCAGCTGCGTGGCATCGACTGTAGGGGTCTTGTGACAGGCGACGAGCGACAATGCCAGTAACCAGAGCGACGTCCAAAACGTGTGCATGCCTCGGAGTTTAACGCCAAACCTGCCAAGATGCTTGCGTGCTAGCCGAGCGCTGTGAGCTCTCGCTGATGCGCCTCGGCGAGCTGATCCACGGCCGTTTGACCCTGGGCTTCAGCTTGCAGGTAGGTGCTTCCTTTGATGAGGGGCAGAATCACTTCGTAGTAGCACTTGATCTTGGGCTCGGTTCCGGACGGTCGCACAATCACTCGTGCGCGGTCGTCTAACTCAAAGGTGAGCACGTCACTGGGGGGGAGCTCCACCTTCTCGGTGCGGCCATCGGCAAAGTGGCGGCTCCCCACCTGCAGATCAGTCACAGAGACGATCGCACGACCGGCAATTGCGCGGGGCGGTTTATTGCGCAAACGCTCGCCCAGCGACGGGCCCTTGCGATCGGGATCCAGCGCCAACGTGCGTTGCCCTGACCAATACAGCCCATAGTTTTGGTAGAGCTCTAAGAGTCGATCGAGCACCGTCTGTCCCTGGTTTTTCAGCGTACACGCCAGTTCCAGGAACGCCACCAACGCCGAAATACCGTCCTTGTCGCGCACCAGGCCGCCGATGGTGTAGCCCAGCGCCTCTTCATAGCCGAACACGAAAGTATGTCCCTGTGCCTCGGCAGCGAAACCGGCGTTGGCGATCCACTTAAAGCCTGTCAGGGTCTCGCGAAACGCCAGCCCCTTAGCTCGGGCCATCGCGCCCAATAGTCGTGACGACACGACGGTGCTGACCACCACACCGTTTGTGGGGGCGCCGGTGAGCATTTCGGCACCTAACAACGCCCCAATCTGATCACCGTGCAAACGTCGGTAGGCGCCGGTGGGCAGGCGAGCTGCCGCGGCAAAGCGATCGGCGTCGGGGTCGTTGGCCACAGCCAGGTCAGCCCCCATTTCGGCGGCCAAAGCCATCACCATGTCCATGGCCCCAGGCTCTTCTGGGTTGGGGAAACGCACGGTCGGGAAGCCACCATCGGGCTCGCGTTGGGCCGCGACCATGCGGACATTCTTGAAACCAGCTTGGGCCAACGCTGCCTCGGCCACCTTCGCGCCGACGCCATGCAGCGGCGTGTAGGCCACAGGATAGTGCTGCCTTGCGGCCGTGGGTTCGCGTACCGACAGCTCGGCGACACCCTTCAGGTAGGTGGCGAGCATTTCATTGCCGAGCCTCTGAATCCGGCCATCGGCCTCGGCCACGCCAAACTCCACGAAGGGCAGCGGTGCTTGGGATGCTGCATCAATGGCAGCGGCGATCCCGCGATCGTGCGGTGGGATGATCTGTGCGCCGTTCTCCCAATAGACCTTGTAGCCGTTGTACTCGGGGGGATTGTGACTCGCGGTGACCACCACTCCAGCGGCGGCCTTAAGCGTGCGTACGGCAAACGCCCCAAGAGGGGTGGGGGCCACATCTTTATAGATGTAGACCCGAAAGCCCATGGCGGCGAGCACGCTGGCGGTATCGTGCGCAAACTCCTTGGAGAGACGGCGGCCGTCGTAGGCGAGCACCACGCCGCGCTCTTCGGCGTTGGCAACGGTGGTCTTCAGGTAGGCTCCCAGTCCGGCACTGGTTTCGCGAATCACCAGGCGATTCATCCTGCTCGGACCGGCTCCCAGCGTTCCGCGCAGGCCCGCAGTGCCAAACTCCAGCCGGCCTTTAAACCTTCGGGCAAGCTCGGCCTGGTCCTGAGCTTTGATGAGAGCTTCCAGCTCGGCCCTCGTAACGGGATCGGGGTCGCGCGACAACCAATGTGCAAGGCGTGCTTCCATAGGGCGGCATCCTAACACACTCATTCGAGACGTCGACTGTCCCGTCGACCTTCCTAGATCTGCGGAGCTATGCCGGCGACAGCCAGTGCGGGACAGCAATTGGTGTGCGGCTGAGCGAAGTTGCTTAGGCCTTAAACTCGGCGGCGCTCACTCGTAGCGCCTCAGCCATCGCGCTTAACTCGTCGGAGCTCGTGCCCACCATATGATTGCCTTCAGCCATACTTTGGATGTCGTGCGTCATGCGCTCGGCTTCCTGGGCCATTTCGGCGGTGGCTTGCGCGGTGTGGGTGACGTTGTTGCGGACGTTCTGCACTCCCTCTGAGGCGCGCGCCAGATTGGTTGCAACATCTCGGGTTACGGCGGCTTGTTCTTCGATAGAAGCGGCAATGGAGGTGACGATGGAGCCGACCTGGTGGATGACGCCGTTGATCTGCTCGATGTTAGCAATCGCCCCATTCGCGGCAGTTTGGATGCCCCCGATTCTGGTTTTGATATCCTCAGTGGCCTGTGCCGTTTGTTGAGCCAACTGTTTGATCTCATTGGCGACGACGGCAAATCCCTTGCCCGCGGCCCCCGCGCGCGCCGCCTCGATCGTAGCGTTAAGTGCCAACAGGTTGGTTTGTGCCGAGATCGCCGTGATTGTCTGCGTGACGTGTCCGATCTCCGACGCCGCCGTTCCGAGCTCATGCATCGTGGACGAAACTGCGTCGGCTTTGCTGTTGGCCTCCTCGCCGATGCCGCGCGCCTTTTCGGAGTTCGCCGCAATGTCGCCGATGGTGGTGCTCATTTCTTCGGTGGCACTGGCCACCGAGGCTAAGTTGGTGCTCGCGACCTCCATGCTCTCTGCCATCGCGCGGGTCTCTGCACCGGCTTTGATCGCCGTCTTCGAAAATGTCTTTGTTAACGCGGATATAGAGGTCGCACCGGCAGCCATTTCGGTGGACACGGCCGAGAGTGCCTGCGCCGAGGCCGAAAGCTCAGCCGACTTTTTGCCGATACCTTGGATGAGCCGCTGGATCCGTTCAGCAAAGGTGTTAAAGGCCCGAGCGACGCGCGTTAGCTCCAGCCCTTGGTTCTCATCCAACCGGCGCGTCAGGTCGCCATCGCCCTCGGCGATTTCTTGAAGTGCGCGTGCCACTGTTGCCAGTGAGTTGTCGATGGTGCGGTTCAGGAGCCAGGCGAGCAGCAACAGCGGCAGAACAAAGAGCGTTACGTTGCGAACATTGCTGGCGGCGTGCGCGCGCATCTCCTCATCCACATCGTCGACGTAGATTCCCGAGCCCACCACCCACTGCCAAGGCTCAAAGCGCCTGACGAATGACAGCTTTTCGTAGCGCTCAGTCGTTGTGCCTCCGCCTGGTTTCGGCTTGGGCCACAGATAGGTTACAAAGCCCGCGCCGGTTGTGCTGCTGGCCTCGTTCATCGCCGCAAAGAGGTTTTTGTGACCGTCGGTGAGTGTGATGTTTCCCTTCTCGTCCTGCAGGCTTGTGGCACAGGCAAACTTCGGATCATCGAGGATCGTACCGTCCAGACCGGGTACGGTCGCGTGCATGATCATTTTGGGGACCGGCTCTGTGAGATCGTGGACCCAGAAATACTCCTTGCCGTCGTAGCGAAGCTCTTTGAGTGTCTCCAAGGCAACGCGTTTGGCGGCCTCGGGGCTTAGCGTTCCGGACTCGGTCTGCCGGTAGTGGTACATGACC
This sequence comes from Myxococcota bacterium, assembly GCA_022703175.1. GTDB lineage: Bacteria > Myxococcota > XYA12-FULL-58-9 > XYA12-FULL-58-9 > XYA12-FULL-58-9 > JACRCV01. The sequence goes on from JAKLEG010000137.1 coordinate 7,064, forward strand.
ACCGAGGTCGCGACATCTACCAAGTGGCGCGTCTTGAGTTGTTTCTCCTCCAAGACGTTGCTGCGCGAATCCCATACTTCGAACATCGAATAGGCGAGCATCATCACAATTGCGACGCCCACCAACCCACGCACTTTGGCGCGAATGCTAAGCTTTTGGATTCTCCCCCACATAATTCTCTCCCTCACTAGCGATTGTCGGGTTGGGCGTTTGGCCGCAACGTTAGGCACTAGCTCCTTGCCACCTCGCTCCTAAAGACCTGATTCGCCAGCTCCACCGACTGGAAGTACAACAGCGGCGGTGTTTGCGCCGGCACTCTGAGCGCCTGGGTTAGTTCACCCACGCGATTCCAGGCGCCCTTTTCGTATGCCAACGTCAGGGCCAACAGATCGTGCAATCGATTCGGTTCACCCAACAGCGCCTTCTTGACGTCCTCGGCGAGCGGGAGCGGGGCCAGCACCTCGGCCATCGGGCGATCCAAGAAAGCGTCGATCAAGGAGAACATCCCCATCAAGAACAGGTCTGCACCCCGGCCTTTGAAGCCGGCCACCGGCGCCATCAGCTCACAAAAGCGCCCACGCACGAGTGACAGGTTTGAGAGTGCCTGCGGCTTGTCGTGGCCCATCCCTGCGATGATCACGAGCGCAAACCACTTGCGAATTTCGTTGGAGCCCAACAACGTCAACGCATGGTTGAGCGACTCGATGCGCTGCACCAGGCCGAACGAAGCCGAATTAACAAAGCGCAACAGCTTGTAGGTGAGCGCCACGTCGCGTTGGATGATGGCGCTCATCTGCTTCAGGTCCAGGTCCGGACGAAACACCTCGCGCATCAACTGCAAGTAGTTCAGCTTGAAACCGGCGATATCGCGACCCTGAATGATCACCGGTTTGCTGAAGTAGTAGCCCTGAAACAGACTGAAGCCGAGCGCCTGGGTGTCGTGGAGCTCCTCTTGAGTCTCGACCTTTTCGGCGAGGAAGCGCAGGCCCGGGCGCGCATGGGTGCGGATGATCTCGGCGCAGGCTTGTAGGTTGGTGCTGCGGACGTCCACCTTGATGACGTCCGCCAGGCCCGCCAACCCCTGCCATTCGGGGGCTAGCACGAAATCGTCCAGCGCGAGGGTGTATCCGGTTTGTTTCAAGCGTTGGCAGTGGGCCAAGATCTCGGCGTCGGGTTGGACGTTTTCCAGCACCTCCACCACCAGATGCTCTTTGGGAAACAACGTCGCGGCGTCTTCCAAAATGAGCTTGCGAGTGAAGTTCAAAAACCCCCGTTTGCCATCGAGCAGAGTGTCCAGGCCAAATAGCGATACAGCATCAAAGAGCACTTTCGATGCGGCAAAGTCCTGATTGGTATCGGCGGGGAAGTAGTTCTCCATTCCCGCCCGGAACAAGAGCTCGTAGCCAAAGATCTCCCCTTGCAGGTCCATGATCGGTTGTCGCGCCACGAAGACCTGGTTTGTGGGCGCCGCGCCCGCGGGTGGCTTCGTCTTATCAACACTGGCCATACCACTTAAGGTAGGGGTTGGCGGCCGTTGTGTCACGCGGCTGCGAGCTGCGTCGGAGTGAGCGCGAAAAACTTAGGGTTCTCAAGGATTTGGAAGACCTCGGCATTGCAATTGTGGCCCGCCAGTGCTTTCAATTGCCTAACGCGTTGGCCAGGCGGAACACATGTCAGAACACTCAGGGTTCAAGGTCCTTGCGCTTGTAGGCGACGCCGCATTGGCGACGCTTGTCAACCGCGCTCTGATGCACGAGAGCTTACGGGTCACCGTGGTGTTTGGCGAGCGGCAAATTGTGCCGGCCTTATCCCAACAACCCTTCGATCTCGTGCTGGTGGGGGGGGTGTTTGAGCGGCGCGGGCCGATGATCTTGTGTGAGGTGGTCCGTGAACGCCAACCCGGCGTGTCGGTCCTCGTGTTGCACGGCGAAGAAACCGACGACGAACGTTTGAAAAACCACCGCGCTCGGAAGCTTGCTGGCGTGGACTACCTGGATATTCGCGGTCCTGCCACCGACCAGGCGCGAGGCGCGCAGATCCGCGAGCAGGTGCTACACCTCGCGAATCTTCCTGAAGATTTTTCTACGATTGCGTGGTGGGAGTTACCGCCGCCAGCGCTTGCGCAACCCCCGCCCATCCCCCCGCCTCCGCCGATGCCTCCGCCGATGCCGAAGGCTGCGGCCTCCGAGTTTGATGATGGTCCGACGCGCGTGGCGATGATTCCTGCGGAAATTGCGGCGATGGCTGCGCAGGCCGCTGCGGCCTCAGAGCCTCCGGCATTGGAGCCGGTCACCGACGAGGATCTGGAATTTGCTATCAAGCTGGCTCGCCAAGCGCGGACGGCCGAGGTCCGCAATCCTCCCGCCAAGACACCCGTACCTGAGGGTGTGGATCGCACTGCCTATAAGCTGCGCGAGCGGGTGCGCGAGGTTGAGTGGCAGTTGGCGCGCCTATCCCACGTCTATGCGGCACGCGTGGATGAGTTCGATCGGTTGGAGGTCGAGCAGCAACAGGCGGCGGTGAGGCTCAAAGCGCTCGACGACGAAGTGCTGGCGTTGCGCACCAAGTTGCAGGCACAAGAGCTGGCGGCGACTCAGGCCCTCAAGGAGGCCGCCGACGCGCACGGTTCGTATCGCGAGCAAAGTGCCCGATTGCAGAGTGAGCAGAGCGAACGGTTGGTGTTCCTGGAGCAGGCCAAAGCGCAGTCCGACGAGGCGCGCGCGCGCGATCGCGAGGAGCTCCAAAGGCGCCAACAGGAAGAGCTCGAAGCTCTCAAAGCCGAGCACGCCGCGGTCTTGGAAACTTGGCAACAGCGCCTGGGTCATATCAAAGATGAGATCCTGACCCTCAAAACCACCGCGAATGCCCAGGCCACTGAGCTTGCGGCGCGGGATGCCGAAGTGGCCAACCTGACCGGCCAGCTGCAGGTGCAAACGACAACACTTGCACAAACCGCCGAGGCGCGCGAAGCACGCGAAACAGCACGCTTCGATGTTCTGACCAACGCGCTGGCGGCGTTGGAGCAGAGTCAAACGACGCTTACGAACCTGGTGCAGCAGGTGGCCCAGGCCAATCCAACCGCGCGGCTGGCGCCGCAGGTGGAGGACTTGGCCGCACGGCTCATCGATCATGGTAACCAGTTGGGCGCCATGGTGCACAACCTGGATGCGCTCACGGTGGCAGCTAACCGCAACGAAATAGGGCAGCTGCGGCTGGAGCTGCACGAGGTCGGCGACCACTTCGAGCAAAACCTCGGCGCCATGGTCGCCGAGCTGCACCAAGTTGCCACCGCCCAGACCGAATTGGGCAACACGCTTGCGCAGGAGTTGCAGGCCTTCCCAAGCCGTGTGTCAGTTCAGGCTGAGGGGGTGGGTGTACCCGCCGACTTGGGCCAGCGCCTACAATCGCTGGAGCAGGTGACCGAGCACCTCAATGAGGGCATTCAGACCCTGTTGCAGCGGGCGCCTGCCGAGCCGGCAACGGTCGCCGAGGCCGTTACGCCAACGCCAGCGGCGTTGATCCCCGGAGAGCTTGAGCGTCTAGAAGCCGCCATCGAGAGGCTGGGGTCACTCGCGGTTCCGGAGCCTCGCCCGCCCGTGATGCCGACTTCGCCGAGCGTTGCCACAACGTCGGACGTTGGGGAGTTCGACAACGCCAAAACGGCGGCCTTTCTGATACCCACTGCGGCTGCCGCGTCCGCGCCTGACTCACCGACGTCGCTGCCGGTCGTGGCGTCGACCCCCGAGCCTGTAAGCGCCTCCCAGGGGTTGCAACCTGGCGCTGGATGGCTGACGCAAGAGCGGATGATCGCTGGGCTTTTGGGGGCAGGGGTGATGCTCGTCGTGGTGCTTGGGGTGCTCTTGGCGGCGGGTCACTTTGCTTCGGCCCCGGTGTCACCAACCACCTCGGTCGCAAAGGCCAGCGTGCCGGTCGCAAATTCAGTCGAGCCTCCAACGTCGGCGCCTGTCGATGGTGCGCCGGTAGTGGTCGCACCCGTGGTGGAACCAACGCCGGGCGAGGGAGGTGTCGCGGCACCAGCGTCCGAGAGCACGGTGGGGGCAGCGACCGCGCTGGTTGCAGTCAAGGACGACGCCGACGCCAAGAAGAACCTCCGCCGGGTAGTGGCCGAGGCCGTGAAGAAGAAGAAATGGTCTGAGGCGGCCGATCGCGGCCTGGAATTGCAGGCCTTGGGCCCAATGGATTGGGAGGCATCATTGTGGTTGGCCCAAGCGCTTCTTAAAGCCAAGCGCTTGCCGGAGGCGGTCACCGCCTACGAGGCCTTCATCACGGGCTTTGCCGACAACAAATATCTCCCGGATGCCCGCTATGAGTTGGCCGGCGCGCTTATCAGTCTTGGGCGCAAAGACGATGCCAAGGCCGAGCTCGGCCGCGTCGTGTCGAGCACCAGCAACAAGAAGCTGAAGGCGAATGCCGAACAGGCTCTAAAAGAGTTGGCCGCCAATTAGTGCGCCTAGCGGCCAGGGCTTGCGCCCGCGTTGCGGCTCGAATACTCGCTTGCTCCATGACGCTAAGTTCTGCAGTCGCGCATCGATCGAGCTCTCGCAGTCACCAGAGCCTATTCACCTGGTCGTTGTGGCAGGTGCTGCTGTTTGTCTGGTTGGTGTTGCAGATCTTGGGCGTTGGCGTGGTTTTGGCGATCGCCAAGCGCCGCTTCCGTTGGGGGGCGTTTGCGCTAGGCACGTTGCTGATGTCCGTGATGGTCGCGGTCGCGGGCACGCTGTTCATTTTGGCTCCGCCCGCCTTTTACGCCTACCGCGAGACGCTGTTGTGGGCGATGGCGTTGGTGGGCATGACAGCTGCCGGATTTGTGACCGGAGCGATCGGTCGGCGCGTGGCGTTTTGGGAGCTGTGGTTGGCCACGGCGGTGATGTTGGTGGTGGTGTTTGTGCATCTGGGCAAAGGTTGGCACGTGCTGTTGGGAATGGGGCCGTCCGATACCCAGGCGTACGTGGACTACATGATGTCAGCGCCATTGGGGCTGCGTCATTTTGGGCCGATGTG
>JAKLEG010000138.1 GCA_022703175.1 Myxococcota bacterium
TACGCCATTAACCGTACCGCAGGTCTCATCACGGTGAACGACACCCCGTACACACTCGATGCCGTGGAACGCTATGTCGAAGCCATTAATGAGGAGATGGCGCGGCAGGCGCTGGTAGAGATCCAGCTCTTAGAAGTCACCACCAACGACAAGAAACACGTCGGCCTCGATTGGAATCTACTTTACGACCGCATCGGTGGCTTGTCGTTCAACCCCAGCTCGCTGGCGAGCACAGCCCTGTATCCATCCAGCAGCGCCGCAGGCGCCACGGCGGTGTCGGTGTCGGGCGTCTCTGGCCAAATCGTGCTGCGTGCCCTCGAAGAACAAGGTGAAGTCAACGTTGTGTCACAGCCACGCTTGCTCGTCGGCAACAACCTACCCGCCGTGATCCAAGTGGGGCGTAGCCAAGCCTACGTTGCACAGGTATCCCAAACTGCCGTCTCGAACGTGGGCGTTCAAAGTTCGGTGCAAACCGGCATGATCAGTGATGGTCTCATCATGACGCTCGTGCCGCGCCTCAACGAAAACGGCAATATCACCATCGCGGTGTCGCTCATCCTGCAAGAAACGATCGATATCGCCCGCCGCGAATTTCAAGGAGGTACCCAATTAGAATTACCGGTGTTCGACCGGCGCAGCTACAGCGGCGTGGTCACCGGCAAGCTCTCCGATACCATTGTGATTGGCGGCATCATCAGCCAAAAGAAACAAGACAAGAGCACCGGCACGCCGCTGCTTTCAAAGATCCCGGTGCTTGGTATCCTTTTTGGTGCCCAGACTTACGACCATAAGCGCTCCGAGCTTGTCGTTCTGCTCACCCCCCGCAACGCCTCGGCAGCCAAACCCGACGCAAAGCTATTAGAGCGGTTGCCGAAGGTTGAAGAATAGGCAGCACCCACCATGTCTACCGGTATTGCCAAAGTCGTCTTGCTTGACGAATCCACCCTGGTGGTGGCGCACGAAAACGAGACCAAACGCATCTCCCTCGCCGAATTGGTTGACCTCAAGGCCCGCAGCATTGATGTCGCCGTCGTGCCGTGTGACACGCTGCGTATCATCGCCGCCACCGAAGACGATATGCATCGTCAGGTGGCCGAAAAAATGCCACCAGGTTCGGTGTACTGTTTCGAGTCGGTGGGCCCGGCCACCTTTCAAGTCATCGCCATCCAACAACCGTTACTGGAGAAGATCCGCGCCGTCCCCCACGTGGACGCCGTGATTCCTTACGGCATCGCCGTGCGCGATGGTCAACGCGCAGCGCTTATTGCCTTTTCCGGGCTCATCACCCGCGCGGGCAAGAGTCTGTTCGCACAAACCGAGTTGGATAACACCGCCAAATCGGTGGCTCCCGACCGCGGCACGGTGGTCATCGACATCTTGGATGGTCGCCCGGTGCTCACAACGCTGCAAGGGTTGGAAGTTCGCTCCACCCGCGTTCTCCACCCCGAAGACGACATCGAGCGTGAGTTGTTCGTGACCATGCAAGGGGTGGGACTCACCGATTGTGCGCTGGCCACTCACGATCGCCCGATTTGCGACAAGCTGCGGGGCGCCAACCGCAAGGTCGACATGGTGCGCCTGCCTTTGGGGGCCCCGTCCGTGGGGTTCTTGGGGCTGCGCAAACCGTCAGACCTGCGTTTCCGCACACCCGCCGAGATGGCGCGCATTCGTCGCCGGGCGCTCGAGCGCAAGACGCTGCGGGCCACCGCCGTGATGGGAATCATTTTCGCAGCTGCCGTGATTCTGGCAGGCGCAGCCTACATCTGGGGTCTACGCACCCAAAACGGGCTGGCCGAAGCTACCGGACTGCGCCAGGCGGCCGAAACCCAATTGTCGGGAATCTACCGCGAGCGCTACGGAACCGTTGTCGGAAAGCACGCATTTGACCTGCCGCAGGCGTGGGCCGAGCTCGATCTGGCACTTCCCACCCAGCTGTACGTGGACTCGGTGGAGATGAAAGGCGAATCGCTGAAGGCGATGCTGGCACGCCGTAGCTCCCTGCCGGGCGGGAAAGGTGACGTGAGTGACGCTCCGTTGTCGCTGCGTGAGATCCGGCAATCTCTTGAAAATGCCGGTTCTTGGAGCCGAGCCCGAGTTGCCATGAAGATCGAGAGCCACGAAATTCGCTACACCCTGGAGAAGTCGAATGCGACTCCAGATCCTTAGAATCCTGTTCATCGTCGGCGCCGTCGTCTGCGTTTATCTAGGTTACGACTGGTGGGAACAGGCAAGCAATGCGCAAATCCAACTTGCCGAGCAGGTCAGCCAGTTGGAGCGTATCCGAGGCCAAGTGGTACGTTTCCAGGCCATGCCTGGCGGCAAACCTCTGCAGCCACGCGAAGAGGCACTCGAAAACTTGATTGTGCGCCTCATCGACGAGTCCGACCTCCTAGGCTCCAGCGTACGCATTGAGGTCCCAAAAGAAGGGATCGTCTGGCAACCTGTCGAATATGGAGTCGAAAAGGCCATGCTGAGCGTCACCACGGCGACCGAGGAAACCAATGCGCTGGCGTACTTTGCCATGCTTTGGACGATCCTCCAGGAGCAGCCGGTGCACGTCACCAAGGCGACTATCTCGCGCAACACTGAAGTCGTGAAATTCGAGCTGGATCTAGAAGTTTACAGTTATGGAGGTGAAGGATGATGCACACACTCCCCCGCACCACACTTACCTGGTTTGCAGGCGCTGCGGGCATGACAGCCTTAGTTGGCGTGCTGCTGCTGGGCGCCGATGTTTTGGCTGCCGCTGCCAAACCCAAGACCCCGACGAAGAAAGCTGAGGATCGACCTCCAGGCGTGGCGCAACAGGTGGAGGACGCTGGTGGCAGCGAAACGGTCGACCTGGGAACCCGCGATGTACTTGACCGCTTGCGACTGTTGCGTGTGCAGATGGCACTGGACCGTGAAGAAATCGCCGCGCTTCAACTTCGTATCGATAAAATCAACCTGCAGCGGCAATTCGAAACACTACTTGGCGAATCCGACAAAGGCTCTGGCGGCGCCGCCCCAAAACCCAAAGTCAAAGCCGTCAACCCAGCGACCGAATTATTAGTGAAGGCTATTTCGTTGCAACCTCGTAAAGAGGCCATCGTAATGTACCGCGGCCGCATCTTCAATGTCCGCCCAGGTGACACGATTGGCGGCATGACGATTCAGGACATCACACCATCGGGATTGAAGGTCGCGAACACCAAGGGTGGGGGTGAGAGCGTCCGATGAGTCTGAACCAGCACAAGCGCCTGGGTGAGATGCTCATCGAGGCAGGACTGCTGTCGAACGAGAAGGTGGAGCTGGCGCTCAACGTGCAGAAACGCACGAAGGAACGCATCGGCCTCATCATCGAGCGCATGGGCTTCGTGCGCCCAGAAGACCTGGCACGTATTGTCGCCAAGCAGTACGGCATCCCGTTTGCCAGCATGGAATCGCTTAGGCGTACCAACATCGACGTCGACGCGGTGAAGAAACTTGGCTTGGACACAGCGCGCGCAAACGTCGTGCTGCCGGTGCTGAACAAGGATAAGCCGTTCTTAGTGGTGGCCGACATCCTAAACACCGGCGTCACCGATCGCGTACAGACCATCATTGGCCGGCGCCCATTCGTGCTGGCCACCAAAACAGCCATCTCGACCGTCCTCGAAACATTCGCGTTCGGTGGCATGGACGGCGAAAAGATCGTCGAATCCACCCGCGAGACGATTACCCGCGGCGAAATCAACGAGCTGTTGGGCTACCTGCTCGGGCGTGCGGTGCTCTCGGGTGCCTCCGATATTCACATCGAGCCTGCCGGCCCGGTAAGCCTCGTGCGCTTCCGCGTAGACGGCGTGCTCGAACCTGAAGTGAGCTTGCCACGCGAACGGCACGACAACCTCGTGAACGTGCTGTTCGGCAAGAGTGGCATCGACCTCTCTGACTTCCATCGGTTGCGCGATGGCCGTTTCTCGTTTGCGTTCGCCGGCCGCTCGTTGGATGTGCGTTTTGCCTCCAGCCCCACGGTCGAAGGCCCGATGGTGGTTATGCGTATCTTGGATGATACGCGCTCCCTCACACACCTATCGGAGCTCGGCTATACGAACTGGAATCTTCAGGCAATTCAGGAACTTACCCGACATCCACATGGCGTTATCTTGGTCGTCGGCCCCACCGGTAGTGGTAAAACCACCACGCTGTACTCCATTCTTGCGGGCCTGAACGACTCGCAAAAGAAGATCCTCACCGTTGAAGACCCGGTGGAAATCAAGCTGCCCTCAGTGCAACAGGTGCAGGTGAACGAAAAGGCCGGCGTCACCTTTGGCAACACGGTGCGTGGCTTCCTACGCCAAGACCCCGACATCATCCTCGTCGGTGAAATCCGCGACGAAGAAACCGCGCGAGAGGCGTTCCGCGCCGCCAACACCGGCCACTTGGTGCTCACCACCTTGCACGCCAACTCAGCCATTGCCACTGTGGCGCGCTTGGTAGACTTGGGGCTCGAACCCTACCGCGTGGCCGACGGCTTGTTGGGCGTGGTCGCCCAACGCTTGGTGCGTAAACTCTGCTCCAAGTGCAAGATCCCTGACCCCTCCGACAGCTTCCCCAAGGGCCACCGCGTTGGGCCTGGATGCCCCGCCTGCAATAACGGCTACGCCGGCCGGCAGGTCATCGGTGAAGTCTTGGTTCTCAACGATGAAACCCGTAACTTGATCCAATCTAAGGCGGCCACCAGCGAAGTCCGCAGCTCGGCGCAACGAACCGGCTTCAAGACCGTCACCGACAACGCCCGTTACCTCGTGGAAAGCGGCCTCACCTCGGTAGATGAGGCCGAACGCGTGGTCGGCCCGCTCACCGCTAGCCACTAACGACCGGGAGGAATTATGTTTTTCGTCTACCAGGTCGTAACCCCCTCTGGCCAACTCATCAACCAACACGCGGAAGCCAAGTCGATCGACATGTTACGCGAAGAGTTAGTCCACCGCGGTTTCGAAGTCATCAGCATTGACATCGACTTGCGCGCGACACTCGGCGCGATGTTCCGGTCCAACGAAATCAAACAGCGCGTGATGGTAGAACTGTTTAGCCACCTGAAGGGCATGTTGGAGCTTGGCCTCAATGTCACCACGGCGATTGCCACCGTACGTGAGTCTGTCGAGGACAAGGTCACGACCGACGTCCTGGCACGGGTACAAGACCTGACCGACAAAGGCTTTTCACTCTCAGAGGCCTTTCGCACCACGGGCGCCTTTCCCCAACTCGTCATCGTGAGTATTGAGGCGGCCGAGCGCTCCAATCGCTTGGAGCATGTCTTTGGCGATCTTGCCGATCACTACCGCCGCTTAGGTGAGTTGGCCGCGACAGCGAAAAAGGCGGCCACCTACCCACTCATCGCCCTGTCGGTGGTCTCGGGCGTACTCTTGATGATGCTCCTGATGGTTGTGCCACAACTCCGCTCTATCTTGCCGCCCGAGTTGCCCTGGCCTACCCGCCTGCTGCTGTTCATGTCGGACGCAGCCATGGTTGCCTGGTGGGTGCCATTCGTGCTCATTGCCGGGGTTATCGCTGGCGTCAAGCGCATCACCCCGGCGCAGAAGGCCAAGATTTGGGAGAGCTTTTACAAGCTGCCTTATCTGGGCAAGATCGGCCTGAGTCTGGAGCTCTCGGCCGTATTCACGAACCTCGCAATGCTCAATGGTGGTGGTATTCCACTGCTCGACACGTTGCGACTAGCTGCTGGCGGCGCTTCCTCGGAGTTCGTCCGCCAGAAGCTCACGATGTGTTACGATCGCGCCAAACAGGGGGGCAAGCTCACCGAGGCGTTTCGCGACCCTCTTTTTCCCCCGGTGGTCCATGGCGCCTTGGCGCACGGCGAAGCGACCGGCCGTTTTGACAAGCAATTCTCAGGTGTTGCGACTTTCTTGCGAGATCGCACCATGACGCAAATTGCTTTCTTGTCGACCTTCATCGAGCCTTTCGTCATCTTGATTGGCGGTGGCATGCTGCTGTTTATGGCCATGGCCATCTTCATGCCGATCTACGGTCAAATCCAAGGCAAACGCTAAGCGTTTCCCTCATTCACACGATCGATACCCGACGTCGCGAGAAGTCGCAGAGACGACGTCAACCTGTGTTGCCACAAAACCCGGCGCAGCAGGGATGTCTCCAGCGCAACACACCGTGATCGATCAGGAAAGCGAGGCAGCTGATTGAGACCGGTCAGGATTTAGAGGCGGAAGTCAAGCGTCACAAGGGCCACGGCAGCCGCGCAGCCGGTGACCGAAGAGTCCTTCTGCTTGGCGTTACAAATATCCTGCGATGCCTGCAGGTTCGGAGACAACACGGTGACTTGATAGGTGTCGGCCGTGGTGCGTGAGACCGATGAGATGCCGAAGTTCGGTACCATTGGATTCAGTGCACCGGTGATCGCGCTGGCGTCCAATAGAGTGCGGCCTTGCAGATAGGCAATGCTCAAACCGACGGGCACTTCGCCGCTGTTGGTACCCGACACAACGGCTACGCCCTTGCAGACAGTGTTGATAACTTCAACCTCTTTGGTAACACGGCTTGAAGTAAGGAACCCTCGACCCACCAACACGACGGTGGCCAAGATGGCGATGACTGCGACAACGACGCCTAGTTCGATGAGGGTGAAGCCGCGAGCGTTCCGAGCGATGTGAGTGTTACGCATGAGAATCTCCTTTGTGGTGTGTCGCCGTTGCTCCCAAACAACTTCGCGACTGGGTACTCAGAAGCTTTCATTACTTTGGGGCTCCCGTCAACTAGTTGCGCAATTCTCGCTATCGGGAAGGATTCGGGGCTACAGTGGCCCACATCGATGGCTACGCCGCTCACATTTGGTCGCTACACCGTAGAACGGCGCCTGGCCTTGGGCGGCATGGGCGAGGTGCTGCTCGGCAAGATCGATGGCGCCGCCGGATTCTCAAAGCGGGTGGTGATCAAACGCCTGCTCCCGCACATGCAAGAGGATCGCCGCCAGGTCGATATGTTCCTAGACGAGGCCCGCCTCGCAGCCCGTTTCGACCATCCAAACCTGGTGCAGGTGTTTGAGCTCATCAAAAGCAATGGCCAGTTCGCACTGGTGATGGAATACCTTGAAGGCGTCGACCTCGGAATGCTGCTGCGCACGCTGTCGAAAAGCAACCGGCGCGTGCCCTATGCGCTGGCCGCAGAGATCGTCGCCAACGCCGCCAGCGGCCTGCACTGCGCCCACGAGCTCACTGACGAAGCCGGTAAACCCCTGAGCGTGGTGCACCGGGACATCTCGCCCGGCAATATTTTGGTCACCTACCGGGGAGGCGTGAAGGTCGTGGATTTTGGTATCGCCAAGCACGAGTCCACCACGGCCGAGACGATCGCCACGAGCTTGCAAGGCAAGTTCTGCTACATGTCGCCTGAGCAAGCCCGAGGCGACGAGGTGGATCGGCGTTCCGACATCTTTTCGCTAGGAACTGTCCTCTACGAGCTGTTGACCGTACGCCCCTGTTTTACCGGCCGTGACCAAATCGAAGTCCTGGATGCCGTCACGGCGGTTCGTTATGTGCCGCTCAAGAAAGTCTGTCCGGACATACCCCCGGCGCTCGAAAACGCGCTGCGTGGCATGCTGGCTCCCAGGCTGGTGGATCGCTACCAGACCGCTCTGGAGGCCGAACGAGATCTGCGCAGCTACTTGGCAGGTGCCTCCACCCACGACCTCGCCGCCTTCTTGGACGACGTGATGGGACAATCGCCAGCGCCACTGGCCTATCGCGTGCCGTCGACCGTCCGCCCCATCGCCGAGTACATGGTAGACGAGGAGCTCTCGTCGCCTAACCAAGAGGTCAGACCTGCCGACCTTGAACGCGTGCGCGCCAAATGCGCCGCCAACCCCGTCCACCAGGCCCTGCGCTCGGGCCCCTTTGACATCCCTTCCGACCTCACCGTGCCCCGCCGGGATACCAAAGACACGGCCGTCGAGCCGCCGCGCTCGCGCTGGCACGTGGTGGCCATTCTCCTCTTGGCGTTGGGACTGGTAGCCGGAGCGGCCTTTCTTGGCTATGACACCTACGTGAAGAGCCAACAGCCACACGTACAACCGTAGCTTCCCCCCCCCGCCATACTTGTTTCTTGGCGTGTCTGTATGCCGCGACTATGCTCTGCGTCATGCACCTGCCGCTCAGCCGCGACCTGTTTACATTGCCCCGCGACCTCACCTGGGTCATGCACTGCGCCGAAGGCCCAGTACCGATCCGCGCCGCTGACGCCGCCCATGCCTTTTTGACCAAAGAACTGGCCCCTTGGACCTTGGGCGTCGAGGAGTGGCTCAAAATCCCCCAACGTGCCCGCGCCGAGGCCGCTCGCTTGCTAGGTGCCGAAGCCTCCCAAGTCACGCTCACCCATAGCACATCGGCAGCCCTCACCATCCTGGCGCAAACCCTGGCATTGGGCCCAGGCGATGAAGTGATGGTGCCGCGTGGCGAATTCCCGAGCAATGCCTGGCCTTGGCGCGCGTTGGAAAGCCGTGGCGTGCTGTTTCGCGAGGTGCCATTGTGGCCCGGCCACACAAGTGGCGCCGCTTGCCTAAACTCAACACCACCGCCCGTGGATGTCGATCCAGAGCTACGCTTGCTAGAAGCTTTGCGCCCTGAAACCAAGCTCCTCGCGGTTTCCTGGGTGCGTTTCCAAGATGGCCTCACCCTCGACCTACCGCGATTGTATGACGGCTGCCGCGGGCGAGGCGTGATCCTGGCGGTGGACGGTATTCAAGGTGCCGGTACCCTACCGATTGATTTGAGTGTCACCGATGCCTTCGCCACCGGCGTGCACAAAGGCCTCTTAGCCCCCCAAGGCCATGGGCTGTTGTGGACCAGTGATGCCCTGCGCGCAGCGATGCATCCGATGGGCTCGTGGATGTCCGTCGCCGATGCCGACCTCGGCTCCCGCCCCTACACCGACCTGCAACGTGAGTGGCTCACCGACGGGCGTCGTTTCGAACAAGGCGGACAACATGGTCTGGGCCTGTCGGCACTCACCGAATCGCTGCGGGTGCTCAACGAAGCTACCGTCACAGCTATCCGCGCCCATACCCACGAGCTGACGCAAGCGTTACTTCAAGCGCTGCGACGCACCCCGGCGTTCGAAGCAGAAGCGGCGCGTCTACTGGAGCTATTTGCCCGCGGACGAATCCACCACTTGGTCGGTTTGCACCATCATGGCAGGGGCTCCGCATTTCTGAACGCGTTGCTCGAAACTGCCCGTGCCCAAGGCATCTACGCCACGGCCCGCGAAGGCTACCTACGCATCGCATGGCATGGTTACCATGACGAAACCGACCTCGAACGGGTCTGTCACTGGCTCCAAGGGACTCCCGCGTAGAAGTCCCAGCACCGGCGTTCCCCTCTTGTCGCGCACTCAACTTGCGGCGAAGATGCAACCCATGTGGATGCTTGGCTCCCTCCTCGTTACAGCCACTGTGTGCCCAGAGGGTAGCGTCCTGAAATCCCGTACCACCCCTGAGGCGCGCGAAGAATGGTGTGATAAAGACGGCATTCGCCATGGTGCCCGCCGCGCCTTCTATCCCAGCGGCCAAAGCTGGTTCGAAGGTGAGTACACCCAGGGTAAGCGCAGCGGCGCGTGGATCTTCTGGTATGAAAACGGCAAACTGATGGCCCAGGCGACCTACGTCGACGACAAGGTGGAAGGTCCAGTGCAACGGTGGCATGACAACGGCGCCAAAGCGCTCGAAGGCACCTGCAAAACTGGTGTCGCACATGGGCGCTGGCAACGCTTCTGGCCGAACGGCAAAGAAGAAGTCGTGGCCACCTTTGTCAGCGGCAAACCCACCGGCAACACCCAGTACTATTCTCGCCGCGGTTCGCTGATAGACCGGGCCCGCTGGCTAAACGAGAAAGCCCCCGGCGCCACCCCCGGTAGCGACCGCTACCTACGCCTGGAGCTCGAAAACCAACTAGAAAGCTTGTTCGCCGAGTGCCACAACTAGCCCACGCCGGGGCGTTGGTTTGTTGCGATACGACACCGGGCGACGCCAGAAATTTGCGACCGCAAGCCTTCAATGCCACCTTCCGAACACGGCCAGCATGCGCGACGCCTGGCCGCAAGACGGAGGCACAAATGCTAGATACCGGTTTTGCACCTTTGTTCGGTCACGCCGACACCACCACGGCGATGCGCCAGTACATCAAAACCCATTTCGCCGACCTACTGGGTCGTCACGTTGCCTTGGTTGATGCCCCAGACGGCTTGGAACAATTGGCCGCACTCCTCAAAACCGGCGCGTTGGGGCTCCCCGGAAGCGAAGCCTAGTACCCCCAGCGCCACCTCGGCCGAAGGTCGCCAACCCGAGCCCCCTCCGGTTCCGGTTTGAGCGCAACTTCCGACCTGCGATTGCCATTGACAACTCGCGTTTGACCGCCACGACATAACGCAGTGCATTATTATCCGTCATTGCATCGCTAGATCGCTCTGGCTACTGTAATGCGAATGGACCTGCCACTCGGGGTGGAGGGGCTTGGGTCCTGCGGGAAGGTTCAAGCAACTTCATGAACACCGTGCTAGACCTCCTGGGTCGCTACAAATACGTAGCGATGTTCTCGGTGCTTTTTCTGTGCGGCCTCGGACTGCCGCTCCCCGAAGAAGTGACGCTTATCGCGAGCGGCATGGCCGTCGGCTGGGCCCAAGCTGATTTTGTTGTCGCCTCGGCGGTGTGCGTGTTGGGCATCCTAGCGGGCGACATGGTGGTCTTCGGCCTGGGACGCTGGTTTGGCCAACCGCTATTGGCCACGCGCTTCATGCGCTTTGTCTTGCCGCAAAAACGTCAGGACCGCGTCT
This sequence comes from Myxococcota bacterium, assembly GCA_022703175.1. Taxonomy (GTDB): domain Bacteria; phylum Myxococcota; class XYA12-FULL-58-9; order XYA12-FULL-58-9; family XYA12-FULL-58-9; genus JACRCV01. The sequence continues at coordinate 10,816 of JAKLEG010000138.1, forward strand.
CCCGTTTCTTTCGCCATCATGGCAGCAAGACCGTATTTTTTGCTCGTTTTTTCGCTGGCTTACGAATTGGCGTCTATTTCTATGCCGGGCAGCACGGCATGAAGCTGTGGCGTTTCTTGGCGTTTGACTTGGCGGGTGCCTTGATCTCGGGGCCTACCTCCATTTGGGTGGGTAAATTTGCCGCGAGCCAGATTGCCGACCCCCACGAGGCGAGCCGCTTTGCCGCCCGCATGTTGCACCGCGGCCAATCATGGATTTACATGGCAGTGGGCCTGTTGATCGTGGTGATGCTGGTGCATGCCCTGTACAACCGCCGCCGCGACCGCTTGCTTAACGCTAGCCGCCGCGCCATCAACATTCCGCCGGTGATCGCCATGCCGAGCCTGCAAGTGCCGGCCGCCAACTCCGATTCCGTAGGCCATGGCGACGCCACCGAGACGCGCCTGCCGATCCTTCCGACCACCCCCCCAGAGCCTCAACCCGAACGGCGCGAAACCGGCATCTAAGATCCCCTTTTAGGTTTGTCCAACTTTTTTGGCCGCAAAGTAGCCTGCCCGTCAACTCGGAGCGTCGCTTCTTTCTCTATTTATCGTTATTTTCCAATGAATTAGTGAAATATTCGACGGGTGCATCGTTTCTCCCGTTGCGGCATCATAATAAGTGAACATGTTTTGTCTAGATTTTATCTGGACACACTTCCTGGAGTGAACCGTGACCGACGCAAACCAAGGCCTGGTCGATCTGCTACTTAGCCTCCCCATCTTCCACGCCGAGTGGGTGTTGTGGCTCCTCATTCTGTTGTCAGTGACTTCGATGGCCGTGATCCTCGAACGCTGGTGGTTCTACCGGCAGCGGCGCTTGGACCTGCATGCTATCCACCGAGCGCTTGCGGCCTTGCTAGAGCAGGGGGACTACGACGGCGCCGCCGCCACCTTGGCCGCGCACGATAGCCTGGAAACCAATGTGGTTTTGGCAGGGCTACGCGAGCACCATAAAGGCCCCGAGCCGGTGGAAGATGTGTTGTTAGGCGCGCTTGGCATCGAAAAGCACCGCTACGAGCGCCGCCTCAACTTCCTCGCGACCCTTGCAAGCAACGCTCCTTACATCGGCTTGTTCGGCACGGTGTTGGGCATCATCCGGTCATTCAAAGACTTGTCTGCCAACATGAGCGATGCCTCTGCCAGCGTGATGTCTGGCATTGGCGAGGCCCTGATTGCCACCGCAGT
>JAKLEG010000139.1 GCA_022703175.1 Myxococcota bacterium
TTTGGCGCGCATGCCGCTGACGTGCAGGCTCTTCAATATCTCGATAAGTTGGGGGTCTTCGCGGGCCGCCTCGAACCCTTGGCGGATACAAACGATGGAGGGAAGCAAATAGCCTTCGCGCGCCAGTCGGTCGGCGAGGGTACGAATGACCTTCATCGCGCCTGCGGCGTTACCCGCTTGTCCGAGTCCTATCGCGAGCGACATGCGGGTGACGCGGTCGGCGGGTTGACTGGCCACGACTTCGGCCAGGTAGCAGATCGCATCGCCAGGGCGACCCGCCTGCATAGACTGAGATGCCATCGTCCAAAGTCTTTCGATATCGTCGGCCATAAGGCGGAGCTTGGAGCGGGAGGCTGGTTGGCGTCAAGTCGGGTTCGCGTATTCACCGCACACAGACGCTAGATCCCAGCTATCGTGCTCAGCTAGGCTTGGCAGGTGGCCCACCGCGATCCCAGCGAACGCATCAACTACCTGACGGCCCTGTGCCGCACAGTGCCCTACCATATCGTCGAAGCCGTGCTGCGTGAACCCAGCGAACGTTCGATCGTGCCGTTATCACTGGAGGGCACCGTGATGTTCGCCGATTTGGTGGGATTCACCTCAATGTGCGAGGGCTTGGCGACGAGCGGCCAAGAGGGGCTCAGCCGCCTCGGAATCATTCTTAGTGGCTTATTTGAGCAGCTCCTCGAAGAAGCGGTGTTTCCGTACCGCGGCTATGTCGTGCATTTCGGTGGTGACTCGATGACCGTGGTGTTCCGGGATGAGGAACACGCTCTGCGTGCCGCCGCCGCCGCCCTCACTGCCGAGCGTCTGATGCACGGCGAGGTTGGCCGCTTGGTGGGTAGCAAAAACCGAGCTTTGATGCTGCGTACCGGCTTGGCGTCGGGGAACGTGCGGATCCCGATCATCGGCGATATGGCACAGCGGCTGGCCGTCTGCTCTGGACCGGTGGCGCATCGAGCCTTGGCAATGCAGAATGTGGCGCCGCCCAATGCCGTGATGGTGGACGCTTCGACGTTGGCGCTGCTCGAAGGCGACGTGGAGGTCATCGATCGAAAGGCAGAAGGTGCGCTGTTGCGCGCGCTGCGTCGATGGCCCACGGCCGTGACCGTTGAAGAATTGGGCGACCGGGTCAAAACCCAAGCAGACGAAAAGATCGCACTGCTCGAACCGTTTGTGCCGGCCGCGTTGGCTGGGCGCCTCATGTCGATGCCCGTGGAATGGCGAATCGAAGGTGAGCTGCGCAGCATGGTCATCATGTTCACCGAGCTATGGGGTCTCGATGAAACCAGCGCCTCCAATCTCGATCTGGCGACCGATATCTGCAGATCGATGGCGCGCGCCTTCCGTAAGTATGGGGGGGTGATCTCGAAGGTTGACTTGGCGAAACGCGGCCATCGGATGATGGTGCTGTTTGGTTTGCACCGCCCCGCCGACAACGATCCGGAGCGCGCCGTCTTGGCTGCACTCGAAGCCACCACACGAGTCAGAGGATTTACGGCGGCCAATAACCTGGGCCTCTCCATCCGAACGGGCATTCACGCGGGGCGCGTCTATTTTGGCGCCATCGGTAGTTCGCACAAACACGACATCACGATTGTTGGGGATGCCGTTAACACCGCGGCGCGTGCCACGAGTGTGGCCGAGCCGTTCGAAATCCTCGTCACCGATGCGGTGCTGCAACCCCTCAGGCGCGAGTTGGAGTTTTCGCCGCGCGCGCCCATTTTAGTTAAAGGTAAGAGCGAACCGCTGGCGCTGTCGGCGATCCATTCGGCGAGCCCTAGCTCCGCCCACTATGTGCGCAAACGTGCCAAGGTACGACCGTTGGCGGGGCGCGAGCAGGAGATCACCGAGCTAAGGGCAGCATTGGAATGTGCGTTGGCGGGGGCCGGCTCTGTGTTGGGCATCTGCGGGGAACGCGGTTCTGGGAAGAGCGCCTTGCTGGCGCACGTAGTCAACCACGCCGTTGAGCGGGGTGTCGAAGGCATTGTGGGGCGCTGTCGTTACGCGACGCGCTCAGAGCCGCTGGCGCCTGCAGCTACGATGTTTGCCGCGTTTCTCGGGATCGGTGAGCATGATTCAGAGGTCGATCGCCGTGAGCGGATTCGTACTGGGCTGGCACCGTATCGATTGGAACGCGGCGCTCCCGAATTGATGGCGCTGCTTCAGCCGGTGCGTAGACCCGACGGTACCACCGAAACGCTGATCGATTTGGCCGACAGCGATGCGCGTGAAGGGGTGCTTGGCAGCATCGTCGAGTTTGTCGGCAAGCGCATTGCCCAAGAACCTCTCATCTACTTACTCGAGGATCTGCAGCTGGCCGACAGCCTGACATTACAGCTGGTGGCGCGCTTGGCGCCGTTTGCCGGCACCGGCAAATTCTTGTTCTTGACAACCTTCCGACCCGACCCTGTGTTGCGAGAGGTGCGCCAAGCATTCGGCCAAGAGTGGCAACTTGCAAACTTGGGAGTGCAAGCGGTTGAGGAGCTGGTCAGGCGCGAATTGGGCGTTGCCCAGATTGACCCGGATTTGTTGGTGTTTCTATGGCAGCGCACCGAGGGGAATCCGGGACACGTCATCGAGATCGTGCGCTTCTTACAGGAGCGCGCGCTGTTGCGGGTACGCGGTGAGAGAGTCAGTCCGGCCGAACCCGGGTTGTCGATGCTCGAAGATGTCGTCCCCGGAACGTTGGCACAGGTGGCGTTGGCGCGTCTAGATGAACTGGGGGCCGTGGAACGGCGCGTGTTGCGTGTGGCCAGCGCCATCGGCCGTCGGTTCGGGCGCGCCGTGTTGGAAGTGGCGGCGGCGATGGAATTGAAAACCGACCACGTTAATGAGGCCGTGGAAACATTGCAGGGCCAAGGTGTCATCGTGCCCAGTGCTCATGAGCACGAAGGTCTGATGTTCAGAGACAGCGTTACGCGCGCGGTCACCTACGGAACGATTCCCGATGCCGAACGTCGGGCTCTACATCGTCGAATTGCAGACGCCATGGAAAACGTGGTGGACGGGGGTGGGCAATCGGTGGCGATGCTGGCGATGCATCGCGAACGGGCCGGGCAGGATCTCCAAGCGTTGCTGGGTTACGAACGCGCGGCGCGTTCGGCCATGCGTTCCGGGCTTGAGCGCGAGGTCATGGATTTGGTGGATAGCTGGGAGCGAGTCTTCGGTCGGCTCGTCGAGGAGGATCGGCCAGAACCATTGCAGCACGTACGCATGCGCATGTTGCGTTTTGTTGCTGCCTCGCGGCGGGGACACCCGGCCCAGACCGTGCGACTGGGGCGTCAGTTGCTCGCCGATCAAGGTGCCTACCTGGACCCCGGGATGCGGTTGACGCTCGACTTCTGGATGGGCCAAGCGCAGCTGGCGATGGCCGATTGGGACAAGGCGCAGACACGGTTGGCGCGTGTACTTGATGTGGCTCAAGAGCCGGTGATGCAAGCCGAAGCTCATCGGCTGTTGGCGCGCATTGCCGTTGGTCGGGGGCAAATCGACGTTGCCCGACAAGAGCTTTGCGAAGCGGCCCAGCGGTTGGGGGTGGATGACCTGCGGCAGGCTCGGCTGCGGTTGGTGGAGCTGGAATTGGCCGGTTTGGCCGGGCATCGCGACGAGGCTGAAACTTTAGCCCGCAATCTGCATGAGGTGGCGCGCAGCCATCGACAAGCGGTGCTGAACGCCGAGACGCTGCTTGCCTTGGGGCGGGCGCGGTTGGCCTGTGATGCGGTTGATGAAGGTAGCCGAGCTCTGCATGAGGCGGTGGAGGCTTTCCGCTCTGCGGCACGTCCGCACGGTGAGGCTCAGGCGTTGGCAGGGCTGGGCCGTGCGCTGATGTGGTCGGGGCGGTTGGATGAGGCGCGGCGGGTGTTGGAGAAAGGTTTGGCGCTGGCCGAGGACGTCGATGACCGCCTGACGGTGGCGGAGATTCAAGTGTTTCTGGGCGCAGCCATTGGTTGGACGCGCGATCCGGCTGAGGGCATGGCACTTTCGTTGCGCGGTTTCGAGACAGCTGTCCGCATTCATTGGGTGGATCTAGAGGTAACGACGGCGTTGGTGTTGTTGCGCACCGCCGAACTCCAGAATGATGTCGACACTCGTGAGCGCGCATTGGCAACCATACGTCGCTTGGGCCGTGATCTGCAGGCGCCGTTATTTCGCCGGCTGTGGCGGGAACACCAAGAGCGCATGCGACTTGTCGGACATGTGACGTAGGAGAGTCGACGATGGCGGCAGATTTTGGCATTGGCCCAGACAAAGAGGCCGCACTTCAGGCCCTGATGCTGCGGCTCGGCATTCGCGAGGCGGATCTGACTGAGAAGTTTATCCGCTCCTCAGGTCCCGGGGGGCAGAACGTCAACAAGGTCTCGACAGCGGTCTATTTGCGTCATGGACCCACGGGTATCGAGGTGAAGGCCCAAGAGACCCGATCACAGGCGATGAATCGGTACTTGGCGCGGCGCCGCTTGGCCGAACGCATTGAAACCGAGCGACTCGGAAAAGCCAGCGCCGAAGAGCAGCGCATCGAGAAGATCCGCCGACAGAAGCGCCGTCGTTCACGACGAGCCAAAGTCCGCATTCTCCAAGACAAACATCACCAAGCCGAAAAGAAGGCGCGACGTCGGGAACCCGGATCGGACTAGATCTTAAGCGCTACCCTTGGGCGACCACGAGCGCGACCCACTCGCCACTTACCACGCGTTCGGTGAGTTTCCACTGTTTGCGGTGTGCTCGGTGAGCCGCTGCCACCAGCGCCGTGGTAACGTCGTCGGCTTGCGTTTCGAGTACGCCGCTCAGGATGAGGCAGCCATTGGTTTGGGTCACGCGGATCAGGTCGTCGGCCATTTCGATGAGGGTGGGGGCGAGGATGTTGGCCACCACGCAATCGTAGGCCTCGCTTAGCTTCGCGAGGGGGGTTTCACTGAACGCTATTTGGTCGGCCATGCCGTTTTGTGTGGCGTTTTCATTGGCCACCGTCACCGCGATCGGATCATTGTCGATACCGTGCACCTGTTTGGCGCCACCCAAGACGGCCGCCATCGCCAGCACGCCGGTGCCGCAGCCAACGTCCAACACGGAGTGGGCACCGCGCGCAACGGCCTTTTCTACCTGCGCCAGGCAAAGGGCTGTGGTCGCGTGATGGCCTGTGCCGAACGCCATGCCAGGATCAAGGCGAATGACGTGGGCCCCCGGAGGCGTTACGAACGTCGTATCCCAGGTCGGGACAATGAACAGGGCGTCGCCTACCTTGAGCGGCGTCAGCCCTTTTTTCCAAGCCTCCGCCCAATCGGTATCCTCGCGTCGGGTGAGCACGGCCTCGTCGGGCAGCCGCAGACCCATTTCCTCAAAGCCACGACGAGCATGACTCTTCAGCGTGGCCGTCTTGAGGGCGCCATCGTAGTTGGCGCGCAACAGCGTGGTGTTCTTATCGGGCGTGTCGATGAGCTCAACACCCAAGGCACCAAAATTGACGAGCAAGGCTGCGACATCATCGGCAACAGATGCAGCCACGGGCAGATCGAATTGCCACCAGGACACCGAGGCAGACGCGGGCATGGGAACTCACTTCACCACGCGCAGATGACTGCGACGTTGGTTCGGCAGGGGACTTGCGGGGGGCGATGGGGGATCTTGTTCGGGGTTGGCTGAGTCTGCCTCATCGTCGTTGCCGGACTCGACGACGCGCAAGGTGGGTGGTCGCCGAATGGGTGCCGCGGGAGCCGTGGGGGGTTCAGGCGCGCGCATCGCCTCGGTGACGGCGGCAAATGCTTCAGCGGGTACGTCATCAGGGAAGACGTAGGGGTCACCGCTGACGTGTGAGAACATCACGTACACGGAATCCCACGGCATCTTGCACTCGAATGGTACGCCACCGAACGTCAGCACGGCGCGGACGCCCCAACGATCGATCGTCATAGGAGTTTGAAACCGCAGCGACAGGTTCAAGCGCAACTGCGCCTCACCGCGGAACTGCGGAGGCACGATCACGCCGCCCTTGCGCGCATCCACGACCACCAAGACCATCCCTAGCTCAAGGAGCTTTGTGATCAGCATTTCTTTGGGCGACGGAGTTGCCGACATGCGGCGGCATATTGGCAAGCGAGGCTCGAAAGCGCAATGGTGGAAACGCCTCCAAAGTGATTGTTTCACCTATGATGGCGGCGCGCTCCACCACCATATTGTTTGGGCCAAATCAGTCATCAAACTGTCAAAGCGTAGAGGTCTGGCTGTGCTCGTGCACTTGCTTGCGCCCAATAGTTTGAGTCGCACGGCCCATAGTTTCTGCATCGGCTTGCGAGTAGAGCTGCGGCCAGCTAACGTCCGTGGCATGCGCGCTGTGGTATCTTCTGTTGGCCTTTTGGTGGCAACCTTGGCGGCCTGCGGCTCTGGCGACAGGTCGGATGGGTTCTCGTTCAACCAGGACAATAACCAGATCGCCGATGACAACCTGCCCGCGACTTGTGCCGAGGTACGCACGTGGGACGCCGCTTGGAATGCGTTTGAAGACGAGGTGCTGCGTCTCACCAACATTCAGCGGACGATCGAGACCATCTGTGGGGTGCACGGGCTCTTTGCTCCGACGACGTCGCTGTCGCAGAACAACAACCTGCGCTGTGCGGCGCGCAGGATGTCCAAGGATATGGCCGTGCGAGACTTCTTCGATCACACCAACCCCGATGGCGTCGGACCCGACGGGCGTGTCACTGACGCCGGCTATGATTGGCAGTTGGTGGGAGAGAACATCGCTGCCGGACAGACGACGCCCGCGGAGGTGGTGCAGGCGTGGGTCGCGAGCGACGGCCATTGTGCCAACTTAATGGCGCCCGATTTCGATGAGCTGGGCGTGGGGTACTACTACGAAGCCACCGACCCGTACCGACATTTTTGGACGCAGAACTTCGGCACGCCGTTGTAGGCCCTTATGTCGTCAACCGCTCCCAAACAGGTGCGCGTGGTCGCCGGTCTCTTTCACCGCGAGGGCACCGTCTTGGTGCAACAACGGCCGCCAGGCAAGGCGCGAGCACTGTTGTGGGAGTTCCCGGGGGGCAAAGTGGAGGTCGGCGAGACGGATGTCCAGGCGTTGATGCGTGAGTGTCGAGAGGAGTTGGGGATTGCAGCCACCATCGGCAAGCGTGTCTGGCACACCGTGCATCGCTACGCCGATTTGGTTGTAGAGTTGCTGTTGTTAGAAGCCTGGATGCCTGCCGATGTGCAGCCGCAGGCGTTGGACGCGCACCATTTGGCCTGGGTCAGGTTGGCGTCGCTTGAGGCGCTGCCGTTTTGCGAAGCAGATCACGAACTCGTGGCAGATCTTATCGCGGGCAAGATCCCACTGCCAGGTTAATAGCCGCTAGAGCTTCTTCCAGACAGCGGGCTCGGGTTGTTCTTGCCCAATGATGTAACGCACGCGGCGATTTTGAATCTCGTCGGTGTTGTCGGGGGTAGGCACTGCCAGGCGTTCTTCTCCGAATCCAGTATAGAAGATAGCGATACGTACACCTTTCTTGCGAAAATACTCGGCAATTGCGCGCGCCCGGTTTATCGACAACGTCAGGTTTGAGGCGTTGTCGGAGACGGTATCGGTGTAGCCAATCACGTACAGCTGCACATCTAGCAGCTGACCGTAGCGTCGCGCCGCGGTGGTGATTTCCTGTAGTGCGCGGTCGACCTTGGGCTGCTCGGTGTTCAGGATGTCCCACTTGCCGGAGGCGAAGTTTACTTCCTCATGCGGGATTTCCAGACTCCACGGCAATAGCTCAGTGGGCGGGTCAGTGTAGAACGCCCCGGTGGCGTCCCAACAGATCAAGCGGATCTTCAGCACCAAATCGTCCTCGCCATGTTTCTTCCATGTGAGTAACAGCGGCGTGCCCGCAGCTTGCCCCGAAAAGTTCGTGACGCCGGTGATGAGGGGTTGGTTTTCTACCAAAATTTCGTGTTCGCAACGGCCGGCCGCGCGGGTCATTGTGAAGTGCAGCTCAGCCTCAGCGAGGTTGAGTTCGGCCTTGCTGGTTTTGATTTCAAACGGCGGGCTTAGCTCCACCGCGAACTTGAGCGGCATCGTGGCGGTGGTTTTGTCGGGGTAGGTCACTTCGAGTTGGCCTGCGAAGCTCACCGTGCCCATCGGGATATCGAAGTCAAAGCGCTTCTTGGCGAAAGCTTTGAGCGGCCCGGTGCTTTGGCGCACGTTGGGACCAGGTTCGCCAATGAGTGACAGTTCGATGTTCGCGACTGGGCGGTTGAGGGTCAGCACCAGCGCGGGCTTACCCTTTCCAACGATGGCACCTGCAATCAGTTCGACGTCGATCGCGGCGGCTTGAGCAACGCCCGCCAATAGAGGGACACACAAGCACATAACAAAGGTAGCGCTGCGAGGGTGCATAGCGCCTTCGATGCCAAAGCCTTTCCGTGAAGGCAAGCGGTTCCCGTCGCCTAGGCGTTGACTGTAGAGTGTCTGACGTGTGGAGCTTACTTTACGCCTTGGGGCAAACCGGTTTGGCCGTGGCCGCCGATGCTGGCGGTATGGCCATGGTGCTGGGCCGTACGTTACAGCGTCTGGGGCCGCCACGTGGGGACTCCCGAGAACTGGTGCGCGCACTAAAACGCTACGGCGAGGAGTCCCTGCCCATCGTAGCGCTTACAGCGGCGTTCACCGGCATGATCATGGTGGTACAAGGTGCCACCTATGTGCAGCAATATGGCGTCTACAATCTGGTAGGTCGGTACACGGGTTTCACCACTTTCCGCGAAGTGGGGCCGATGCTCATTGGCCTGATGTTCTCCGGTCGCGTCGGCGCCCATCATACCTCCGAGTTGGCGACGATGCGCATGACCGAAGAGCTGGATGCGCTGCGGGTGCTGGCGATCGATGTGTATGAAACACTTATTCTGCCACGCATCCTCGCAATGGTTGTGGGGATGGCGGCGCTCGTGGTGTTTGGTGATCTGATTGCCATCGGTGCAGGCGCCGTGTGCGCGCGCCTGATGTTGCAGGTGGAGTACGCGCAATTCTTTCAGGCCCTTCTGGAGCATCTCGGACCGATGGATTTTCTGATCGGCGTGCAAAAGGGGCTGGCCTACGGCCTCGTGATTGGCGTCGTTTCTACGCACTATGGACTGAACGCCAAAGGCGGCTCGGCAGGGGTCGGCCGCGCAGTGAATGCGCAGGTGGTGGCATCGGCGGTGGCCTTGTTCTGGGTGGACTACCTGATGACCTCGGTGGTGCGGTAATGGTGCCCATCTCAGCATCAGTTTTCTTCCTGCGACCGTTGGCTTCCCTGGGGCGCTGGGGACAATGGGGCGGCCGTCAGGTACAGGCCGTGCTGCGCTTGGGGGGCGCGGTGCTGCGCAACCTGCCACACGCCGAGCCTGCGGCCATCTGGCAACAGGCGCGCGACCTTGGGAATCGCTCGATGTTCTTTGTGGTCGTGGTGATGGCCTTCGTAGGCGCTATCATGGTGGTTCAGGCCTCGATGCAAGCGCAGCGTATCGTCGGCGACTTATCGATCATCGGTCCAGGTTTTATGCAGCTGCTCGTCCGCGAGTTTGCACCCACCATCGTGGCGCTGATGATTGCCGCGCGCTATGGGGCAGGGGTTGCCGCGGCGTTGGGAGCGATGCAGGTCACCGAGCAAGTGGATGCGTTGCGGCTGTGCAGTGCCGAACCGATCTCTTACTTGGTGGTGCCGCGAGTGTTGGGTGGACTCACTAGCATGCCGGCGATTGTGGTGGTGGGGGGCGCGGTGGCGTTTGTCTCCGGTGGTTTGGCTGGGCATTTTGGTTTTGGCATCGGTTGGACAAGCTACTTCCGCACCGGGTTCGTAGTACCAAGCGATGTGGCCATCGGTTTTTGCAAGGCGGCCGCGTTTGGCGTGGCTGTGCCTCTTGTCTCCTCATGGGCAGGGCTTTCGGCTCGGGGTGGGGCGCGCGGTGTAGGGCAGGCTACCACGCGGGCCGTCATCGGCAGCTCGGTGGCGGTGCTGTTCTTGGATTTGGTGTTTGGCGCAGCTGGCTACGTCGCGCAACGGTGGTAACGGACCGATGGCAAGTGCCAATCCCCATATGGTGTTCTCCGACGTGCATATCGCGTTTGCCGGTAAGTCGGTGCATGCGGGGGTGAGCCTGCAGGTCCAGCGCGGCAGCGTGCATTTCATTATGGGGCAAAGCGGCGTCGGCAAGAGCGTGCTTATCAAGACGTTGGTGGGCCTGGTGCATCCCGACCGCGGCAGCATCACCTTCGATGGCACCGAGGTCGTGGGTCTCTCTGAGGCTGCGTTTTTCCCGATCCGGCGGCGCTGCCAGATGGTGTTCCAACAAGCCACGCTGTTTGGTTCGCTATCGGTGTTGGACAATGTCGCAATGCCGATCGCTCGGCATGAACAGGTGAGCATGGCGGTGGCTCGGCAGCGGGCTGCCGAGGTTCTGGAATCGCTGCATGCGCGACACTTGGGGGAGCGCTTGCCGGCGACGCTCGGGCCAGGGTTGCGCAAGCAGGTGGCCATTGCCCGGGCGTTGGCGCTCAACCCGGAGGCGTTGCTTTACGACGAACCGACCACCGGCCTGGATCCAATTGCGGCGCGGCGCACCGACCGTCTCATTCGCGAGACCAGCATCCGGTTGGGAGTGACCTCCGTGGTGGTCAGTCACGACTTGCAGTCGCTTCTGTCGATCGGCGATTGGGTGAGTTTCCTACATGCAGGGCAGCTGCACTTCGACGGCCCCCCCGCCAAGTTTTTTGCCGCAACCGATCCAGTGGTACGCGCCTTTGTTCAAGCGGGTTCTAGCAGCGTCGGCCATTGTTGAGTCTTCAACATTCAATGCGGTGGTGCAAACAAAGCCGGCCAGCGGCGCCCCCGCGTGCGGCCGGAGCTGCGCAGGAATGTCCAAGCCGATTCCGGGGTTACAGCTGATACTTGCTAACGGTTCTCTTGTGGCTGAGCCGCAAAGCATGGTATTGATGGTGGGCCAAAGGATCGGGTTTTGGGTGTAAATGTTAGCAAAAACAAGGAGTTATGTCGCACGTGAGCATTGAGGTGCGAGTCGGAGGTTTCCTCTTGGCTGCGCTTGTGGTGCTCATAGGCTTCGTGTTGATGCTTGGTGACATCTCACTTACCCCGGGTTTCCGGGTCTACGTTGACTATGCCTATGCAGGCGGCCTGCAAGCCGGTGCGCCAGTGAAGCTGTCGGGCGTGCGTATAGGCAAGGTGGCCGAGGTGTCGCTGCTCGGAATCGACAACACCCACTTGTCCACCTATACCGATCTTGGGCGTGTGGATCCGCCAGTTGTGCGCGCGCGCCTAGAGCTCAACCGCGACGCCGCTCCGCTGCTTACCGAGCACGCCAAACTTTACGTTGGCACCCAAGGTATCATCGGCGAAACCTACGTAGAGCTCGAACCGGCGCCGGGGAGCCCCGTCCAAGATGCCGCGGTGCTGCGCGGTGTCGATGCACCCAAGTTGCACGTGGGGGCTCTGCAACTCGCCGCTATTGTCAACACGCTGGGTCTGTTGGCCGATCTCTCCGGGCCCACCGGTGTCGTGCAACTTGCTGGTTCTCTTAAGGAATTCATCGATACCGCGAACGGCGTCGTGCACGACCATAAAGCGGAGTTAGCGGCCATCGTGGTCGACGGCGCGGCAATGGCTGCCGATATGCGCGTGGTGGCAAGTAAAGTGCGCATCGCCGTAACAGAGGGCGATCACTTGGCGCGGTTGCTCGAAGACTCTAGCAGCAGCGCTGCTTTGGTGCGCACCCAACTCCCCGAGTTTTTAGAGCGGGCTCGTCACAGCGTGGTGGTCCTAGACGATCTCACCACGCGTGCGCAGGTGGCCAGTAACACCGCCGACCTTACGGTTCTTGTTCAAGAATTTAAAACGACACTCGACAACCTCAACCAGACGTCGCTTGACGCGCGTGCGGTAATGGACACC
>JAKLEG010000014.1 GCA_022703175.1 Myxococcota bacterium
CAATCAGTTCAGTGAGGCGTCGGGCTACGCCCTCCGCCTCACTGGGCTCACCTCAACAGGCGGACATCTATAGGTGCTACTGAAGCGGACATCTATGAGTGCTTGCTACACAGTTCAATCTTAAAACCGCGATTTGCATCAACAAAGCTGACATCAACGCCGAAATGTCCGACCAGATCGCGCATGAGGCGGAAAGGCTGGGCGTCGCAGTGCTTGGGCGCATCCGTTATGACGACGCCGTCACTCGCGCGCAGATTAAACGGCTGGCGGTCGTCGAAGACGGTGACAGTCTGGCCGCCGAGGACATTCGCGTCCTCTGGGAAAACGTTCAGACGGCGATGCCACTGAAAGCAGGCTGACGACCAAGCGACTGCAATAGACATCTCACTGAGCATAGCTATGAGCATGACCATGAAACAGACAGAACCCACCTTGGCTTTGCAACCCCTGATGATTGCTGCGGCTGTGCTTTGTCTCGCGGGCGTTGCGGTCTCGGTTGAGCTCACACGCATTCACCTGCTCATGCAGAGCGAACACGCTTTGGGTGAACGCTATCGCGTGCAGCGCGCCTACGTGGGCCATTGCACCGGTGCCCGCAGTCTCATCGCGCTCAACCAAGCGCTGGGCGACAAAGTACAACCTTGCTTTGCGGGTTTGAGCCTGAAGTTCTGAGCATGGGGGTTGGCGCCGCACTCATGGACGTTTAGCACGCCGCTCGGCCGCTGCTCCACCCAGGTATGGCTTCGTTGCTGCAAATCGCCCGAGTTGCCCTTGGAACATCAGCCCCCAGATGACGGCGCGGCCCCTGAGGGTGCTGGAGAGTAACTCAGCCACCCGCGCGCAATCGTGCGACGGAGGGCGTCGCGCCTTGACATTATGAGCATATGCTCATAAACACCTATTGAACTTCCAGCCTTGGGTTCGTCACGTACGCTGGGCTGGGGTGAGGTAGGCAATGGTTCGGCCCTGTTGTAAACGCAACATCTCAGGACAACCCCTGGCAGCCATCTTCAAGCCAGTGGGCATCCCACATTGCGAGCTGGATGAACTGGTGTTGGCGCTCGATGAGTTCGAGGCCCTACGGCTCGTCGATCTGAACGGCCAGTACCACGAACAAGCGGCAACACAGATGGGCGTCTCACGCCCTACGCTGAGCCGCATCCTCGATGCCGCCCACCAAAAAGTCGCCGATGCCCTGGTACACGGCAAGGCGCTGCGAATCGAGGGTGGCCCGGTGGTAAGCGCTGGGCCTCGCCGTTGCTGCAAAGCCCATCGGCCAATCTCACCGAACGTGCATGACGCGCGTCGGTGACAAGGCGATTAACAAGACAAGAGGAAGACCATGACGATCTGTATCCCTGTAAACGAAGACCTCGGCCTGAAGAGCCAAGTGTGCGCCCATTTTGGCTCCGCCCCGGCATTCTTGCTGGTCGATGTGGACACCGGCGCTTGCCGTGCGGTGATCAACCAGAATCAGCATCACGGCCACGGCATGTGCGCACCGCTGGCGTCACTGGCGAACGAAAAATTCGAGAGCATCGTCGTGGGTGGCATAGGGATGGGTGCCTACAACAAGCTCACTGCCGCGAATATCCGCGTATATATTTCGGATTTTCAGACGGTCGAAGACACCGTGGCCGCCTACAAAGCAGGCACGCTGCCGCCCATGATGCCCGGCCGCGCGTGTGCCGGACATGGACACGACCACGCCTAACTAGAAAGCCGGTGCGCCTTGGAGGCACCGTCATCTCCAGGCGCAGCAGCGGTTTGGATGGCACCGTGAAAGGCAACAGCGGCACGCCCGGAGAACCCGCGGCAACGCTTCCGAAAGGCATCTCCACCGATGCCATTCTGGAGAGCATCTCCGATGGCGTCTTCACGGTCGACAGCCACTGGCAGATCACATCGTTCAACCGCGCGGCCGAACAGATCACCGGCATTGCCCGCCATGAAGCCATCGGCCGCCGCTGCGCCGACGTATTCCGTGCCAGCATGTGCGAGTCGGATTGCGCCCTCAAACACACGCTTGCGACTCGTTCGCCGGTGGTGAACAAGACTGGCTTCATTGTCGACGCTTCCGGCCGGCGCACTCCCATCAGCCTCTCCACGGCGTTGTTGAGAGACGCACATGGCACGGTGGTAGGCGGTGCTGAAACCTTTCGTGACCTGTCGCTTATCGAAGAGTTGCGCAAGGAACTGAGTGGCCGCTTTCAGGTGGGAGATATCATCAGCCGCAGTCCCGCAATGCGGAGTTTACTGGAACTCCTGCCGCGTATCGCCGACAGCGACAGCACCATTTTGATTCAAGGCGAAACCGGTACGGGCAAAGAGCTTGTCGCCCGCGCCATTCACGACTTGAGTCCACGGCGAGCGGGACCCTTTGTTGCGGTGAATTGCGGGGCCCTCCCCGACACGCTGCTCGAAGCAGAGTTGTTTGGCTACAAGGCAGGCGCCTTCACGGGTGCCAATCGCGACAAGCCGGGTCGTTTCGCCTTGGCGCATGGCGGCACCTTGTTCTTAGACGAGATCGGCGACATCAGCCCAGCGCTCCAAGTGCGGCTGTTGCGCGTGCTGCAGGAGAAACGCTTCGAACCCCTGGGTGGCACTCGCACGGAGACAGCTAACGCTCGCATGGTGGCCGCCAGCAATCGCGACCTGCCGCTCGAAGTCGAGCACGGCAAGTTTCGCCAAGACCTCTACTACCGCATCAACGTCATGCGCTTGGAGTTGCCGCCCTTGCGCGCCCGCCGTGAAGACATCCCGCTCTTGGTGCAGCACTTCGTACAGTTGTTCAACAAGCTCCAAGGCAAGCAACTGCAGGGCGTCAGTGCCGAGGTCATGGCGATTTTGATGGCCCATGATTTTCCTGGCAATGTCAGAGAGTTGCAGAACATCGTCGAGCACGCGTTCATGCTTTGCAGAGCGGGCACCATTGAGCGCTCGGAGCTGCCCCGCAGCCTCATCCCGATGTCGCGCACGGAGTCGAGCCCGGGCAAGATGCTTGAGACCCTTCAGGTCGCAAGTGCTCAGGCTCTTCGAATGGCCCTTGAACGCCACGCAGGCAACCGCCAGGCTGCTGCTCTTGAGCTCGGTATTCACAAGAGCACGCTGTATCGCCAGGCAAAACGACTGGGCCTGACCTTCCCCGCAACCGACGGCCGCCACCACCGCTGACGCTGCGGGTCACCTGCAACACCCGTGCTTGGGTCGCACGGGGACCGTCGCATACTTGCGACGCTTGGGCATGCGGCATCGTCGCAAACAGAACTGTAACCACTTATTATCACTAAGTTATTTGTCAACATGCCGTCCCAGCGACGTTGGCCTGCTTCCTGCTTTGGTCGAATGACAGTCAGGAGGCTTTGGTCATGTTACAGCTGTGGCTCTCAGTTTCGACGCTGGCGGCGGCGCTTGCCGGAACGCCGCCAGTACCCGGAGGCTGCAAACTCGGCGCCCCGGCCCAGACAGCCATTGTCCAGGATTCGCGCTTTGTTGCGGGCGAAAGCACGGCACCCGTGGTGTTGACGCTCTATGCCTGTGCCCGCAGCCAGTATTGCAGCAAATTGATCCCGGCCCTCTACTACGATGTCGTGCATGGCAGTCTGAAGGGCAAAGTGAAGCTCTACTTCCGCCCGTTCTACCCCGAGACTCAGAAAGATGCGGCGCTGTGTGGCCGGGCATTGGTCGCGGCGGCCAGCCAAGGGATGCTTTGGCCGTACCTGCTGCAGCTCTACTACCAGCAAGGGAACTTCGAGGAATGCAAGCTGCACACCTGGGCCAAGCTGCAGGGGCTCGATCGTGGCGCTTTCGATTTGGCCTGGGATGCGCCCGAGACGCTTGAGCTCTTGGCGGTAGCGCGACGTGAGGCCGTTGCCAATCAGGTCGAGGCTATCCCGACGGCTTTTGTCAACAACCGCAAGGTATTGTGCGAACCGACCCGCGAGGTTCTCATCGAGTTACTGGAGGCAGAGCACCGAGGACAGCAAGCTCCGTGATGGCTTCGATCCCCGCCCCACCAGAGCAACGACGGGTGGCCATCACCGTTTGGGAAGGGCGTATCTCGCCAGTGTTCGACGTGTGTCGCGAGATTCAGCTCGTAACCGTGGCGGCCGCACACGTCGTCGCCAGCCGCAAAGAGGAGCTCGGGTCACTCTCGGCACAAGACAAGGTCGAGCGCTTGGCTGCGCTCGGCGCTCAGACGCTCGTTTGCGGCGCCATTTCAGTACCGCTTCGAGAGGCTCTGTGCGTTCGCGGTATTGAGGTCATCGATTTCGTCGCTGGCGAGGTGGCTGCGGTTGTGGCGGCCCTTTTGCGGCACGCCTTGCCCAACCCCAAGCTGGTCATGCCCGGGTGTGGCCGCAACGGCAACTCGGCAGATCCATCGAGACGAGGAGTCAGGCAGCGTCGCCAATGTCGTCAACGCGGCCGGTAGCAAACGGTTTTCGGCGCCCGTCACTGACGACGGCAAGCGCCCTCTTGGAGCATAGCCATGACGAAGAAGTTGTCCGGATTTACATCGAAATTGGTGCACGCGGGGCATCGGCATGAGCCCTCGGGAAGTGTCGTAACGCCCATTTACCAGACGTCGACCTTTGCCTTCGACAGTACTCAGCAAGGAGCGCTGCGATTTGCTGGCAAGAGCGAAGGTTACATCTACACGCGGATTGGCAATCCCACGCTCACCGCCCTCGAAGAATGCGTCACCGCGCTAGAGGAAGGCGCAGGGGCGGTGGCCACGAGCTCGGGCATGAGCGCCGTCACCACGGCCTACATGGCGCTCCTGAACAGTGGCGACCATGTCATCAGCACGGCGTCAGTGTACGGGCCCTCGCGTACGCTCATGGAGCGGCACTTCTCGCGCTTTGGCGTAGGCTCGACCTACCTGGATACCTCTGACCTGACCCAAGTCGAAGCCGCGTTCACCAAAGCCACCCGCATAGTCTATGTCGAGACCCCGTCCAACCCGATGATGCAGGTCACCGACCTTGCCGCCATCGCCAAGCTGGCCCATTCGCACGGTGCGCTCCTGGTCGTGGACAGCACCTTCGCCTCCCCGTACTTGCAGCGCCCGTTGACGCTTGGGGCCGACGTCGTGCTTCACTCGGTGACCAAATTCATCAATGGTCACGCCGATGTCGTGGGTGGCATCTTGGTGGCGCATGACCTTGAGCTGGTGCGTCGTTTGCGCCAGATGATGGTCGTGACCGGCTGCAACATGGATCCGCACCAAGCATTTTTGGTCCACCGCGGCATCAAAACGCTGTCCTTGCGCCTGGAGCGGGCCCAACAGAATGCCACGCGGATCGCGCGGTGGTTGGAGTCCCGCCCCGAGGTCGCGTGGGTGCGCTTTCTTGGGCTCGAGAGTCATCCCCAGTACCTGCTCGCGGCCAAACAGATGAGCGGCCCCGGGGCCATGATCTGTTTTGAGCTCAAAGGCGGCCTTAAGGCCGGTGCCGACCTGATGAACGGCGTCAAGCTCGCTGCGCTGGCAGTCTCCCTGGGCGGTGTGGAAACCCTGATTCAGCACCCCGCCTCGATGACCCATTCGGGGGTGCCCGAGGCCGAGCGTTTGGCGACTGGCATCACTGACGGACTCGTGCGCTACTCCGTAGGCATCGAGGAAGCGGATGACCTCATCGAAGATCTGCGCCAAGCACTTGAGCCGCAGGGATGAGCAGCGCATGAACGCTATGAAATCAGCGCAACCCGGAACGTTGGCGGCGAGCTTTCACGACACGTTGGCGACCGTTGCGCAGCAACACCAAGTCGTCGAGGCGCGTCTGGGCTTAGGGTACATGGCGGTCGTCTTGAACAACGGCGCCGTGGGGCTCGCGTACACGTTTCGGCATGAGACCAACGCCAGTTGCACCGCCTTTGAAGGGTTGGATGGCATCGCCGGGTGTTCCGCGCTGAGGCTCTTGGGGATGCTTGGCTCCGCTGACCGTTTGGAGGCGGGGCTTGGTCTCGCCACTGTCAACGCGCTTACGCAACACGAACCGCGCGAGGAGCTTTGCGGCGATATCGTAGAGCTGCTCGACCTGAGGGCGTCGGACCACGTCGGCATGGTGGGTCATTTTGCGCCGGTGGCCCTCCGCCTCGCCGAACGGGTCAAAGAGCTTACGGTGTTCGAGCGCATCGATGCCCCAACGGCGACAATGCGGCCTGCCGCCGAAGCCGCGGCTACCTTGCCCCATTGCGATATCGCCCTCATCACGGCCACGACCCTCATCAACCACAGCATCGACGAGCTACTCTCGGCTGCCCAGCACTGCCGCGAAGTGGTGATTCTCGGCGCTTCCACGCCGCTGTCACCCTTGCTCTTTGCGGGTACGCCGGTGACCATGCTCTCGGGGGTCCAGGTTCGCGACACGGCGGCGCTTTTGCGTGTGATCTCTGAGGGTGGCGGCATGCGGCGGTTTAGCCGCCATGTGGCCAAGCTCGGGGTGCGACTCTCCGCATGAATGCACCCATGCGACGGTAGCTAACACAGCGTCGCAGAATTGCGACCCTATCACGCGCCAAGAGCCGTATTAGCTATGTTCTAACTAGCTGTTAATAAATGAGTATTCGTTCATCGACAGAGACGGTCCGGCTGGCGCAGTTCGTGCTTTTCGGGGCCGCAAAGGAGCACATGCGATGGAGTTCGTGCCAAGTCGAGTGTTTTTCACCAAGGGTGTGGGGCGCCACAAGGAGCAACTGAGCTCGTTTGAGTTGGCCCTTCGCGACGCCAAGATCGCCGCCACCAACATCGTGACGGTTTCGAGCATTCTGCCGCCGCGCTGCCGGCGGGTCACCTTGGAGGATGGGATCAAGGCGATCAGTCCTGGGCAGATCATCTTCACCGTGATGGCTCGCAACGCCACCAACGAGCCCAACCGCCTCATTGCGGCTTCAATTGGCGTGGCCCAGCCAGCCGATCCCGAACGTCACGGCTACCTCTCGGAGCACCACCCGTTTGGCGAGAACGATGAAAAGGCGGGTGACTACGCCGAGGACTTGGCGGCCAGCATGCTCGCGACGACCTTGGGGCTGGAGTTCGACTCCAACTTGGCCTGGGACGAAAAAGAGAAGGTTTTCAAGATGTCGGGGCAGATCGTACGCACGCTCAACATCACGCAGAGTGCCGTGGGCGACAAGAACGGCCTATGGACGACCGTCATTGCCGCGGCCGTGTTGTTGGTCTGAGCAAGCCAATGCCAACGGCACAAGGTTCGAGGTCCGTATAGTTTCTCACCCATGTGATCGAGAAGATCACGAGCAAAGCGTTGGATCTGTAATGGCGTTCGTGGCCTTTGTGAATTAGCTTGCAGGCGCGATGAACTGAAGTCTTCATGCTGCAAAAAACCGACCTGGGAGGGGATCATGACCGAGAACAAGAAGCTCACCACTGTCGCCGGCGCCCCCGTCGTCGACAACCAGAACGTAATGACCGCAGGGCCACGCGGGCCACAGCTGCTCCAGGACATCTGGTTTCTGGAAAAACTCGCACACTTCGATCGCGAGGTGATCCCCGAGCGCCGCATGCACGCCAAGGGCTCGGGCGCCTACGGCACCTTCACAGTGACCCACGACATCACCAAGTACACCAAGGCCAAGCTCTTCTCGAACGTGGGCAAGAAGACCGACTTGTTCTTGCGCTTCTCCACGGTTGCCGGCGAGCGCGGCGCGGCTGATGCCGAGCGCGACATTCGCGGCACCGCCATGAAGTTCTACACCGAAGAAGGCAACTGGGACCTGGTGGGCAACAACACGCCGGTCTTCTTCTTGCGCGACCCCCTCAAGTTTCCTGACCTGAACCACGCGGTCAAACGCGACCCGCGCACCAACTTGCGCAGCGCCAAGAACAACTGGGATTTCTGGACCTCTCTGCCCGAGGCGTTGCACCAAGTCACCATCACCATGAGCGAGCGGGGCATTCCGCAAAGCTACCGACACATGCACATGTTCGGCAGCCACACCTTCAGTTTCATTAACGCCAAGAACGAGCGCTCTTGGGTGAAGTTCCATTTCCATACGCAGCAAGGCATCAAGAACCTCACCGACGCCGAGGCCGAGGCCACCATTGGCAAGTGCCGCGAGAGCCACCAACGCGACTTGTACGACGCCATCGAGCGCAAAGAGTTTCCGCGCTGGAAGCTGTTCATTCAGATCATGCCAGAAAAGGCCGCGGCCACGTGCGCGTACAACCCGTTCGACCTCACCAAGGTTTGGTTCCGCAAAGACTATCCACTCATCGAGGTGGGGGTCTTGGAGCTGAATCGCAACCCCGAGAACTACTTTGCCGAAGTCGAGCAGGCAGCCTTCAATCCGGCCAACGTCGTGCCCGGCATCAGCTTCTCTCCCGACAAGATGCTGCAAGGCCGGCTGTTTTCCTATGGAGATGCGCAGCGCTACCGCCTGGGTGTAAATCACAACGCGATTCCAGTGAATGCGCCGCGGTGCCCTGTGCACAGCTATCATCGCGATGGCGCCATGCGCGTGGATGGCAACCAGGGGAGCACCTTGGGGTATGAGCCGAACAGCTATGGTGAATGGCAGGAGCAACCAAGCTTCCGTGAGCCGCCGCTTGCGCTGGAGGGTGCCTCCGACCACTGGAACCATCGCGAAGATGACGACTACTACTCGCAGCCAGGCAAGCTGTTCCGGCTGATGTCACCCGCACAGCAGCAGGTGCTCTTTGACAACACCGCGCGCGCCATGGGAGATGCGCCCAAGGAAATCAAGCTCCGCCATGCCGGCAACTGCTTCAAGGCCGACCCCGCCTATGGCGAAGGTGTGGCCAAGGCACTGGGCTTTGCGGCCGGCGAGATTCCGAAGGCCAAATAGCGAGATTTGTTGGCAAGCAACCCACAGCGAGAGGTCACGATGCTGTGTTGCCATCCTCGTGCGAGGACCTCGATTTGATGCTCGAGCGCGGGCGCAAATATGTCGTGGCCGACTGCCTGTTGGCTAGCTAGCCCGGGCCTGCTCAGAAGTGGAGTGCTACGGGTTCTCTTTTACCAAGAACTTGGCTGACGCTCGCGCCATACTTTGGCCATCCTGTTCGAGGCTGGCTTGTACGTAGTACAGCGGATGCAGCGGGGGTTTTTCGAGGCCCGCACGCAACACCACCACCCGCTCGGGGTTCACCGGCGCTTGGTAGCGTACAGTTAGCTCGGCCGTGACCGCGACAACACCGATGGCAAACAACGCGTTGGTCATTGCCGAATCGAGCAGCGCCGCCACTATGCCGCCGTGCAACGTGTTGGGGTAGCTCTGCAACGCCTGTCGACACGGAAAGGCAGCCAACACCGAACCGTCTGCCTGGACCTTGAACTTGAGCTTCAACCCAGCAGGATTGGCGGGCCCGCACATCAGGCACTGTGAGTGTTGTGTCTCGACCAGCGTCGTGAGCGCTGCTTGGCATGGCATCGCGTCGCCACTGTCTTGCAATTGCATGATTGTATTCATGGTTGGGCACCGTCGCCGCGCGCGGCGGCATCGACCTCTAGCAATACGTCCACCAACTCCACAAGCTCCAAATCGTCGACGTAGCGTCGACCGTCGATGAACATAGGTCTTCGCCAATAGCCAACGCCAACGTGTGGCATCTGGTGTCACGGCCAATGCCGCCATGATGTAGGGCATTATCTCGGGCGCACGCTCGGATTTCAGCAATCCACGGACCTGTCGCTCACCGGCAGGCGGGGTTGGGTTGATGGGTGCCGCGGCGAGTGCACGTGTGACGAGTTTCGCAGCGATGCAGACCTACACGGGCCGCATGACGTCGGCCTGGGCTCGCAACATCAATCCACCCACGCAAGCCACAGGTAGCGACACCCTAATGCAAACACGAACACCAAGCCGATCGTGTTGAGTACTCGTCGCCCACGCACAAGCAACGTATCCGCCAACGACAAGCCCAGCAGCGCTGGCGCAGTGCCAACGCCAAACAATATTAGCCCAACACCACCCCGCCAGCCGTTCCCGGCGGCCGTGGCCGCGATGAGCGCCGCATACAACAGGCCGCATGGCAAGAAACCCAAGAATGCGCCGGTAAGAAAAGCGTTTCGTGGCGCCTGGCGCTGCAACGTTTGGCTCAACTTGCCAAACAATCGCGCTCCAAGACGCGCCACCGCGGGAACCCCGCCCCCTAGCGCCCCAAGTGCGTACAGCACCAAGACAAGTCCGGCAACAGCCTGGGCCACTGGCCCAACGCCAGCAAAATCACCTGCTAAATCAAGCAGTTGCCCGGCAGATCCGGCCACCAACCCAAGCCCTGCGTAGGTGACGATGCGTCCCAAATGATAGGCCGACTGGACCTTCAGTTGCGTCGCCCCCACGCTGCCGTGGGGAGCAAAACGTCGCCCGATGTAGAGCACAAAGGGCGCACACATGCCCAAGCAATGGCCCAAACCGCCCACCAGGCCGAGTATAAAAAAGCCAACAAAATCGACAGGTTCGTGCATTACGGTGCGGGCTTCGTGAGCGTTAGCGCGAAACGTGTTTCCACCGGCAGCTTGTCAGCCACACCGGTGAGTGTGCCAAACCAATCAAGGTTACCACTGCCACACTTGGGCAACACGATGCCGCGTGCCACGTAGCTGCCGTCGGTGTCGGCCTCAAAGGTGTAATTGTTGGGTCCCATGTCCATGCGCATCGTGAAGGCGACCCGCAAGTCACGCAACTCAACCTGACTTGCAGGACGTAGCCGCAACGCAAAAGCCTGCAGCGGTTGGGGCGGACGCGGAGTGATTTCTAGGTCAGCCCGGCTATTGCCTAAATCAAGGGTGCCATTGTGTTGGCTCAGATCCAGCCTGACCGTCGGGGAGGTGGTACGAAGCCTGACCGCAAACCCACCGATCACGAGCAGAGCCACCACGACCATTCCCAACGCGGTTTGCCACTTGCGCATCGCCAGCGCGTACCATGTTCCTGCGTCGATGCCAAACCGCCACTACTTGCGATGGCCTCCGGCGCTGACGTCACCGTTGCGCCAGAAGTTCGCCGACTTGGCCCGAGATAGAGTAAAAGGCGCCCATGGGCCCACTTCTCATTGCCGAACGTTTGCTTCCCGGCATCGACCTGCGGACCGCGATCGTCGAGGTTTGCAGCCGTCATCATCTCCAGGCAGTTTCGATCGTCTCGGCGGTTGGCAGCCTGCGCGAGGTGCACTTGCGGTTGGCCGATGCCAGATCGACCGCACGCATCACCGGACCGTTGGAGATCGTCTCGCTCACCGGCACCGTCAGCAGCGATGGTCCGCACTTGCATATCGCCGTGGCCGACAGCAACGGCGACGTGAGCGGGGGCCACCTGTTGCTGGGCTCGCCCATCCACACCACCGTGGAGTTGACTCTCTTAGAGGCAACCGCCTTGGTGTTTAAACGCACAACCGACCCAGTCACAGGCTACGCCGAGCTCCACGTGCAACCGCGTCCCCCCACCGTGCTGTAACGGCATAACCCTTATGAGCTGTCGTGGTACACAAACCCGGCGATCGCGGCGACAGGCTACTTAAGTGTCTTGGCCGGAATTTGCCCTGTCGATCTCTTGTTCGGTGTCAGGGGCTCTGGCATGGTGCGATCCACATTTCGCCCGACGCTTGTGGTCACTCATAAGCAGTAAGCCTTGGCAGTCAGACTGTGACACGTAAGCGGGTGAGAGACGACGCATGCCGATGCCCACTTCTCAACCTTTTCCCCGTGTCAACGACGCGGCCTGGCAACGGCGCCGGCTGGGGCTTTTGGTGCTTTTGGGGTTGGGGGCGCCAGTGAACGTCTTTGCCGGAGCTGCCGACGATGTGCCCGCAGATCGCCTGGCGGCCATTTTAGCGCGTGCTCTGGCCTATGATTCGAGTCTCGCGAAGCGGGCCGGGGTCGCGGTGGATATCGGTATCCTGATTCCCCCTGACGCACCGGCCACCCACGCGACGCTTAAGAAAGTGGTCGAAGGGTTTCGCGGTATTCGCGACATTCGCGTCGGCGGGCTGCCGATGCACGTGCACGAGATTGTCACTGACAATCTGGAAACCCTCGAAGCGGCGATTGAACACGATCATCTCGACGCGCTGTTTTTGACGCTGGCACCCGGCCCCGAGCGGGAGCGTGTGTTGCGACTATGCACTGCAAAGAATGTATTGACGATGACCAACGATCGCGCGGCGGTGGAGGCGGGAGTGGCGATCGGTGTTGCGATGTTTCAGGAGAAGCCGAAGATCTTCATCAATAACGTGGCAAGCAAGGCGACCGGTGTGATGTTTATGACCGACCTGCTACGCATCGCCACCGTCATCAAGGAGCCTGAGGTTACGCCATGATATTGCAGTCCCGCACTCTGTGTGTCGCCGCCGCCTCTGTCGGCCTGTTTGCTGCTCGCAATGTTTGGGCCGATAGCGGCATCGACAGCAGCGTCACTGATATTGAGCAAGTGCCAATCGAAGCGCTGATCAACACGCCAACCACAGTCGCATCTACCAAAGCCACCCGTCTGCGCGAATCGCCCGGTGTCCTCACCGTGCTCACCAAGCTCGACCTGGAACGCCTCGGCGTGCGCGATCTCACCGACGTGTTGCACATGGTGCCCGGTTTCGAAATGGGCACCGACGTGTCGGGCGGTATTGGCGCAGCCTTCCGCGGTGTTTGGGCCCATGAAGGCAAAGTCCTGTTGTTGTGGGATGGCTTCGAATTCAATGAGCTGCTCTATTTCACGCTGTTCTTCGGCAACCATTTTCCGATGGCCGACATTGAACGCATCGAAATCATTCGCGGCCCAGGCTCGGCCGTTTATGGCGGTGCCGCCGAGCTCGCGGTGATCAACGTGGTCACCACCAGCGGTGCCCAGCGCCACAGCATTGGGGCCTACGGCAGCTTTGGCACCACCAAGAAGGAGATCGCGCGTACCACAGGAGGCCTGACCTACGGCCAAGGTTTCAAAGGCGCCCTTGAAGGGCTCGAACTCACCGCTGACATCTATGGCGGCAAGAGCTTGCGCTCAGGTCGGCGTTACACCGACGTTTACGGCACAAGCTATCAAATGAAGGATGGCGCCGAGTTAGATCCGTTGATGGTGAGCCTCGGTGCCCATTACGCCGGGCTCGAAGTCCGCGCGATGTTCGACGGCTTTCATACCCGCACCCAAGACGGCTACGACGCGGTGCCCGAACAGCCCTACGATATCGACTTCCCCTCTTGGTACGTGAGCACCAAGTACCAATTGCAGTTGGGCGAAAACCTGACCATCACTCCGAAGATCGATGCCAAGCGACAAATCCCGTGGCGGAGCTTGGGTGAAAACACCCCGGCCTACTTGAACTGGGTCGCCACCCGCCTGCGCGGCAGCGTCGTGGCCTCGTGGGACGTTCTGCCTGAGCTGAACCTCTTGGCCGGCACCGAAGCCTTCGTGGATGACGTGCAAGAAGGCAAAGAGGGTGTGGCCGAGACACTGCTCAAAGCCAACAAGAACGACTACGGTGACGGCGACTCGTTCAAGAATGTCGCGGTGTACGGCCAAGGCATGCTGCGCTCTGAGTATGGCAACGCCACGCTGGGGGCGCGCGCCGAGAAGCACAGCGCCTACGGCACCTCGTTTGTGCCCCGGTTTGTCTATACCAAGGTGTTCGACCGGTTCCATTTCAAGGCACTGGCCTCAGGCGCCTTCAAGGCCCCAGCCGTGCAAAACATCGTCGCCTCACCGGACGTAAACCCTGAGCGCGCGCGCGTGTTCGAAGCCGAATTCGGCGCGCAAATCACCGATTCCGCCTACATCACGATGAACGGCTACGATGTCACCATCGATAATCCGATTATTTACGTTTACTCCTGCCCCGATCCCGACGCCGCCTGCATCGATACCTTCGTCAACTATGAGAAAACCGGCAGCCGGGGTGTCGAACTCGAAGCGGTGTACCAGCTAGGCAGCGTGCACGCAGGCGCCAGCTACTCGTTCTACACGTCAAAAGACAAGAACTCCGTCGACATCTACCAGGTGCCCGGCAACGACAGCGTCAATATCGGCTTCCCCGCCCACAAGGTCACCGGCAATGTCACGGTGGATGTCACCGAAAAGTTGGCCTCGACGGTCAGCATGGTCTATCGCAGCAAACGCTACGGCGAAACCTCGGTTGATGAAGATGGAAACCCCACCTTCAAGGCCTTGTCCCCGACGTTGCTGGTGAACGCGAATGTGCATTACACCGACCTGCTTGGCATCGCCGGCCTGAGCGGACGCGTGGGCGTCTACAATCTGTTGTCCAGCCGCTACAAAGTTCCGCAGGGCTACTGGGGTGACCACGCCCCCCTTCCGGCTGAGCCGTTCGAGCTGCTGGTCGATTTGACCTATCGCTTTGGTTTGTAATCGTTAGAGTTTTATGTAGCAGGGGGGGCTTTTTGTCCCCCCTCGATAAGACGATCGCGCGGCAAACCCTCGGCCGCATGCGGGTCTTACGCACCCACCCCCAAAAGAATCGCGCCAGCCCGCATTCCAATGCGGTTCTCCGGAACTGTCGATTTTGTGGCGGGACATTCACGCTATGGCACAATAGCGCCTCGGATGGTGAAGCAATTCCGCCTCGCCACCAGAAAGGCAAAAGACAATGCTGCGTTTTGTCTCTTCTTCACTAGCAGTAGCGTCGTTGCTGGTTATTGGCAGTACCGCGTCGGCCGACCCCAAATTGAATTCGCACGGCTTCGCTGTTTGGAGCCGAGTCGTCTCACTCGCGCACGAGTTTAACCCCGCCAACCCAATCTTCCCTGGTGATCCCGAGACCACCGTGAGCCTGTGGGCCACCGTTCCGGTGGATGGTTACCGGGTGGAGCAAGTCTCGCTTGGCAATCACACCGGCACCCACATGAATGCCCCGTGCCATTTTGTCGATGGCGCCAAATGTCTCGACGAACTCCCGCCCGAAATGTTTATTCGCCCGCTGGTTGTTATTGATGTGCGGGAACGAGTGCTAGAAAACCCCGATTTCCAGCTTACCAAGCAAGACATCAAGGATTGGGAAGCGATTAACGGCCGCATCCCTCCGGGCGCCATTGTCACCATCTTCACTGGTTTTGGTGACCAATACTTCGAGCCAAGCTACTTTGACATCGCCCCTGGATTCGCCGGTCTCACCGCAAAATGGTTGATGAAACCGGTATGCCAAGGGGGTCGTGGTGCGGCTGGCCTGGCCTCTGACACCTTTGGTGCCGATGCCACCACAGACGTTGACTACTCAGCGACCTACGAAACCCTCCTCGCTGGTGGTGTGAACCTTGAGAACCTCACCAATCTGGAATTGGTACATCCCCAAGGCGATACCGTCGTCTTCTTGCCGGCCCGTCTCCAAGGCAGCGGCTTCCAGACCAACGTCATCGCCTTGGTTCGCTGAGCCGCATCTGGCCCAACCGAGGCCGAGTTTCGCCCCCCTCCTAGTCACGTAACCTGCCAAATTCACGCGCTTTTTCCGCGCCTGTCTCAACGTGCGCCAGGGCGCCGCGCGCGCGCCATCTGCCATTTGGCGTCGGGGGCCATAGGAGATCCGTTGACAAAACAGGCAACTACGGCAACAATCCAGGCGGTCGTACAATAAATATGAGGTGCGATGTGCCACACCTAACGGACTTGCAGAATCGGGTTCTCTCCACCGCGGCAGCGCTTACCCATCAAGCGAACTTCGCTGGCATGGACAAGCTGTCGTACGTCGAGGGCGAAAAACTCGTCCAAGACGTTGCTGCCGAAGCCAAAGTGCCGGTGGCCCAAGTGCGCGAGCTGTTGCTTGCGGCCTCCACGGCCGCCACCGACGCCGCCGCCAACCACCTGAAGCTCCTCAACGCCGAGGCCGAAAACCTGGGCGGCTCGGTCCAGCGGCCGCAGGTCACCGATGCGGGCATGAGCCCGTTGGGATTGCAGCTTGCGCAAGGTAGCCAAGAGCTTACGCCGCGTCCCGACTTCGCTTTGCAGAGCGAGCTGAACGCCGCGTTTCACAAAACCGCCGAGGACTTCGAGTCCACCCGCGTGGTGGTCACTCGCCGCGCCACGCCTAAAGTGGTGGCCGAGGTGGCCGAGGCCTCCGGTAAACTGTTGAAGCTGTTCCACGAGTTAGATGGCTCGCGCAACGACTTGCAGGTCAAACAGGAGATCATTCGCGTCTACCAAGACCTGTTGGCCGATGCTGCCCGCGACCGCGGCGTCTATTTGGCCAAGTCTACGGCCGAGCACCCGCTTAGCTCATACCAAAGTGACGCGACCAAGAGCCGCCTGCCCGGCAAAGCCCATGAGAAGGGCGCCGACACTGTGGGCGTGGGCTCCGCGGTGTCGATCGACCCCAGCACCGGCAAACCGTTTGTCTTCGATTACCACGGCGAAGTGCTAGAAATTGCCACGTTGGGCGAGTTTGTCAGCCGCCGCCATGAGCAGTTTGAATTGGACCAGGCCGCCGACAAGTTGGCCCAAGAACCCAAGGCCATCGACGCGCTGCGCTCGCTGAGCCCCGAAGGCCTGAAGCGCCTGCACGGCGAGGTCGAGCACGTCACGCTGTTCGAGGACGACAAACAAGAAATTGCGCGCGTCTATGCCACCCGTTGGCACCGCGAAGCCGCCGGGGTGTTGGAGCGGCGCGTGGTGGTAGAAGGCCCGTTCGCTGGCGTCTACCTCGATGATTTGGTGCAAGAGTTGGCCACCCGGCGCGGTCACGGCATGGCGCTCGACTCCAACATGCAGCCGAAGAGCGTTACCCAAAGGCACGGCGAGCCGTTCGTGACGACCTGCCAAGTGCAAGAGCGCGGTGAGAAGCGCGAGAAGTTGGCCGTGCGCATTCCCGAGGATCGCAGTTGGACGCGCGTGCGCCGCGCTTTGCGCCGCCTCTCCGAGCTGGAGCCCGCCGTGAAGTATCGCGAGGGCTCCAAGAACACCACGTTCGTGTTTGGTCCGGAGAACTACAAGCTGGTGCGCGACATCGTGGGCGACCTGATCTTGAATGGTCCGGCCACGAGCAAGCTACAAAGCTACTTCACCGAGCTCACCAAGGTCGAAGTCGCCTCCTCCGATGCCAGCTTGAAAGACCACACCGCACACGCGGTGGGCGGCTTCAAAGACAAGCTCGTGAGCAAGAGCGGTGAGGCCAAGCCGTTTGAGTTGTCGTATTGGCAACAAAAGTCGCTCGCGTGGCTATCGGCCCGCGACTACAAGGGCGTCATCGCCCTCGACACCGGCATGGGCAAAACCTTGGTGGCCATTGGCGTGATGCAAGAGTTGGCCAAGCGCACAGGCGAAGCCAAGCCGTTCTTGTACGTCTGCCCGCCCGGCCTAGAAGGCAATATCGCCGTTGAAGCACGCCGCTTTATGGAGCCCAACGAGGCCGAGGCGTTGCTCGCACGGCTCACGGTCATCGACTACAAGCACTTCGCCAAAGCGTGTCGCACCGGTAGCTACGAGGACAAGCCGTTCGCCGGCAAGGAGTTTGGTGGCGTCTTCTTCGACGAAGCGCAATGGATCCGCAAGCGCACCACCGTGGGCGGCGAAGCCGCGCTCAAGTTCGACAACTCACACAAAGTGGTGCTCACCAAGTCGGTCATGAAGGACAACGTCGAAGATGTATTGACGCTGGCCTCTATCGCCAACAACGTCGACTTAAACGGCGCCTCAGGTAAAGAGCTGCGCTACACGATGCGTAAGTTCCGCGATTTGTACTGCACCGTGGTGGCTGGCCGCACGGTGGGCGTCAAAGAGGCGTTAGAGCTGACACCGGGCCAGTTTGTCGACCCGAAGCACAACATGCATGCCTTCATCAAGGCGAACTTCCTGTGGGCCGACAAGCGCACTGATGATGTGCGCCTGAAGGGCTTTGAGCCACGCCTCGAAACAATGCCGATGCCGCCCAAGATGGAGGAGGACTATCGGGCCAAAACCGTAAAGATCACCAAGCTCTTGCAAGGCATGGTGTCGCTGTATCGCGATAAGGGTGTCAAAGAGACCTTCGTCGACGAGAAGGGGCGCACCCGCACGGTGCTAAACCCACTCGCCAAAGACCGCCGCATTGCCAACGTGATGGGGCAGAAGCTTGCGAAAACCATTCACGAGCTGAACGACTTCTGCAACACCCCCGACAAGATCGATCGCGCGCGCGACCTGGTCGTAAAACATCTAGAGGCCTCGCTCACCAGCCGCACGGTGCTGTTCTCCGACAGCCCCGAATTTGTGGTGGCCACGGCCCAGCGCCTCTCCAGCGCCCAACGGGGTGAGCATGCGTTGCCGCCTGGCAAGTTGCATGCGGCCTGCCTCGCCAAAGAGATCCGGCTGTATCAAGACGGCAAGCTGGTGGACACCTACAAGCCCAAGGCCTACGTGGCAGCCGACGGCCACACGGTGCCGGCTGGTGAGTGGCAAAAGTACGTTATCGACGAAATCATCGGCAAAAACCCGGATGTGCTCACCACCACGATGTTGGGCCCGGTGTACCAAGAAGGTCAAAACTTGCAGTGGGCCAACGTCGGTGTGCACCTCGACCGTGACACCTGGAGCCGCCAGAACACCGAGCAGCGCGAAGGTCGGCTGTGGCGCAAGGGCCAAGAGCGGCGCGTTACTTTCTACAACGTCGATTGGGTCTTCAAGAACCCGAGCGACTCCTATGACCGCACGCTCGACCAAGTGCGCGGCATGCAAGAAAAGGTGAGTGGCGACGTCTTCAAGGAAATTATCGTCGTGCCGCAGGCGAGCCTGCTAGGCGGTGAGTGGCAAGGGGTGCGCAAGCAGAAGGACCTGATGCTGGATACCGGCGTGCTTGAGTATGCCATGAGCCCCGATATCGCGCAGGCGGCCCAACAAGGCGGCTTCTGATGAACCCGAGTGAACCCAAAAGTCTGGCCGAATGGCGTAGCTACGTCGCCAAGCTCTCCGAGGATGCCCTCTTTGAGCAAGCTAAGGCTGTGAATTCTTTGGGGTTCATTCAAACGCTGCAAGATGAAGAGTACAGCGCCGACGAGATCCACGAGATCTTCTTGGCGTTTGCGCGCGCGCTTGGCAAGACCGGCCTGCGGCCTCCGGCCGATGGCGTGTACGACTACTTCAAGCTCATCGAAGAAGCCACGCACAGCGCCTAACGCGATCTCTCATAGCAACGAGATCCGTTCTATCTTAGGCTTATCCGAGATGAATGAGATCCGCGCCGCTGGCACCGGGAGCGATAAACCGGTGGTCCTGCTTGACCTGGTAGACCTGGCGTTGTTGCAGAGCTTGCAAGATGGCTTCGCCGCCGCGACAGGTGTGGCCTCTATTATTACGCTGCCCGATGGCGCGCCGTTGACGCATCCGAGCGGCTTTTCGCGCTTGTGCCGGGACGTGATCCGCAAGACTCCGAAAGGCTTCGCCAACTGTATGCGCTCCGACGCCGCGTTGGGGCGACCGCGTCTGGACGGCCCAACGATGCAGCCCTGCCTAAGCTGCGGCCTCTGGGACGGAGGCGCGAGCATCTTCGCAGGCCAACAACACGTGGCCAACTGGCTCATCGGGCAGGTGAAGAACCAGGAGCTGAGTGAAGAGCGCATTTTAAGCTATGCGCGCGAGATCGGCTCAGACGAGGTGGCCTTTAAAGAGGCCTTTGCCGAGGTCACCAGCATGCCCACCGAGCAGTTCCGCGCGGTGTGCGATTTTCTATTCAAGGTGGCTAATCAGATCTCCTCGTTGGCTTACCAACGGGTGTTGCAAAGGCGACAGGCTCAAGAGCGTACGCAGCTGGAACACAAGCTCGCGCAGAGCATCAAGCTGCAAGCCATTGGCAAACTGGCGGGTGGTGTCGCTCACGATTTCAACAACCTGTTGACCACAATGCTCACGCAGGTGGAGTTGTTGGAGTTGGACGTCCAACACGGCCGCATCAGCTCCGAACAGCTCACGAGCGCCCTCATCGAAATGAAGCACGCCGGCCATCGCGCGGCCGATCTGACGCGGCAGTTGTTGGCCTTCAGCCGCCAGCAGGCGAGCTCACCGGTGCTTTTGGATCTGAACGCCGTCATCACCGCGTTTGGCCCAATGATCCGCAGCATCATGCCCGAAAGCGTACACACCGCCACCGCGATGACCGACACCCCGGCATTGATCTTTGCAGACCGTGCTCAGGTCGAACAGGTCATCATGAACCTGGTGGTCAACGCCCGCGACTCGATGCCCAAGGGCGGTACCCTCACAGTCACCGTGTCAAATGTCTATCTTGACGACGCCTACTGCCAACGCTGTCCGGAGGCGCTTCCCGGCGCCCACGTTCGCCTCACCGTGGCCGACACCGGCTTAGGTATGACTCCCGAGGTGCAAGCGCGCCTGTTCGAGCCGTTCTTTACCACCAAGGCGCAAGGCAAAGGCACAGGCCTCGGGCTGGCCACGGTGTATGGATTGGTCAGCCAGGCCGATGGGCACCTCACGGCCGACAGCAGCCCCGGCCATGGTTCGATGTTTCAGGTCTATTGGCCCGCCAAGAGTGGCGTCGCAGCCAGCCTGGCTGTGCCCGAGCCCGAGGAGCAGCAGCTCAAAGGCACCGAGCTGTTGTTGGTGTGCGAGGATTCGCCGCAGATCTTGCGGCTCACCCGCCGCATCCTGGAAAACGCCGGTTATCGTTTGCTCGCGGCCGAGTCTGGGCCGCAGCTGCTAGAGCAACTGGAACATAGCGCCGAACGCCCACAGCTGCTCATCACTGATGTGGTCATGCCCGAGATGAACGGCGCCGAAGTCGCCGCCGCCGTGCGTGCGCGCTTGCCGAGCCTGCCAGTCCTGTACGTCTCGGGTTACACCGCCGACGTCATCGCCGAACATGGTATTTTGGCCGAAGGTGTTACGCTGGTGGAAAAACCGTTCGACACCGTGGTGCTGTTGCGCGCGGTGCGCCGACTCCTGGATGCCGAGAGCCCCCACACCACGACGCTGAGTGCATAAACATACGTGCCAAACGAGGTGCGAAATGTCCAAGTCGCGCGCGGCACATACACAAAAGCCCCGACAACGCGCAAAGCCCTTTCGGGCCTAAGCCAACGCTGTCGGAGCTTTTGAGGGACTTGGCGCACGGTGCGTGCCGCGCCAACCGTACGCCATCATCCCTGTTCCTTACGGTGAAGCCAGGCTTAGTTCTGCGGCTTCACCATGTCGGCCACGCGCTTGGTCGCATCCATGGCCATCTTGTTCCACTCGGTGGCCAATTTCTGCGCATAAGCGATCGATTCGTTCATCGCGCGGTTGCGCTCTTCGAGGGCCTTGGTGAGTTGGTCGTAGCTGTTGCGTTGCAGCTTCGCCATCTCGTCCAGCCAGCCGACGTAGCGGTTCAAACCTTCATCGGCCATCTTCCGCCATGTGTCCATTTGCACGAAATCTTCCGGATTGAAGGGCAACGCGTTCTTGAAGGCTTGCGCTGCAGTGGTCGCCGGGTTCGTATGCTTGGTGGTTTCGCTCATGGTGTTTCTCCCTTTTCGTAAGCCGGTTAAAGCTTGATGATGGTGGGATTATATGCACCGCAACATGAATGTCAACAAAAAAAATATTGCGGCGCACAAAAAACGTTCATGGGGTGAGACGGGCGTCCGGGCAGGAGCCAAGTGAGTCGGGGTCAACAGAGCGAGCTAGCTCTATTTGCTACGTTTTTTCGCAGATGCCGTAGCATCGGAGAGGTCGGTGAGGGTGGCCTTGAGCTCCTCCACCTGACGTCGCAAAGCATCAATGTCAGCCGCCATTGGTTGCGATGCAACACCTGCCGGTTCTGCCACATCCTCGGGTGCACCGGGGGGTGGCTCGGCGTTGGGGTTGCTCGTGATCGGCGCGGTGATGCCACCGGCCGAGCCCCACATGCGCGCGATGGAGTTGGCGGCATTGATGAGCGGATTGGCAGCGAACGGCGCCAGCGGCGAAAACGCTTGCACGCCTTGCTTGGTTTGGTTGTACAGGTCCAACGCGTAGGCCATGTAGCGCCCGAAGAACTCGGCCAGCGCCTCGTCTTCCATGCGCACGAGCTGCGTGAGCAAGTCGGTGGGCAACAGCTGCCCAGCTCCACGACCATCCAGAATGATCTGCACCAGCGTAGCCTGTGTGAGATCCTCGCTGGACTTCGCGTCGATGACCCGCACGTCCGCCCCTTCGCGTACCATCTGCGCAAGCTCGGTGAGCGTGATGTACCGCGAGTCGCGCGTGTCGTAGAGCCGACGGTTGCCGTACTTTTTGATCAGAACACTTTTCTGCGGCCGCATGAGTCTCATTATTTCTCCCTCAATCACCCGGGACAGTAACCGTATTGTTCAAGAAAGAGAAGAGGTTACGAGATTAACGCAGGGAGTCTAAGAGGCGACTCGCAGCCCCTCAAAAAGCCATCGCGTCACGACGGGAGCGTCGCTACAGAAGTTGCATCCCGTGGGTCGGGGGCCTAGAGTTTGCCAAGCGCCGAGTCGCGGCGCCGCCGACGCTGAAGCAGCGCGAAGCCTCCGCCCAATAACCACAACAAATGAGTGCCAGCCGGGGACACTGCGTGACAATCGCAGCCATCTCCCAGCGAAGGTGGGCCCGGATCACCAACAGCCAAGCTCTCGTCGGTGGCGCTGGCAAAGTCGCCGAGGTGGTGTGGGTCGCCAGCGCTTGCGGGATCACCTGGAAGAGCTAGGTCACCCGCAGCACTATCGTCCGCCCCAGTCGAAGGATCAGCCATCTCGGCATCGCCATCACTCACGTCGGTATCGCCGCCGTCGCTCGTGCCGCCATCTTGCAGGTCGCTATCGGAGCTGCCACCGTCGCTTGGAACAATGGGCGGCAGCACAAAGGCCGCAAGCGCCGCGGGGTCACCATTGAACTTGTTCAAGTCGACCTCACCGTCGATGCCTGGCACACTGCCGGTGCTACTGTGTTGCCAGAAAACCCAATTATTCCATGGCTGTGGCAACGATGGGCAGGCCACGCCCCAGTGTGCAACCCAAAGCGGCAGGTCGGTGAAGCTACTATCGTTGGCCAACCCCGACTGCCAAAAGGCCGCACCGGTGTACACGATGGGGGTCACGCTCAAAGCGGTTTGAACCTCGGTGACCCATAGGCGAATCTGCTGGGCCACCGTGGACGCCGATTGGCCATCCGTGATTTCGACATCCAACACCGGCGGTAAATCTCCCGGTCCCAGCGAGCTCATCGCGGCGATCATCACCGCCGCTTGTTCATGGGCATCGTCACCTGGGGAGAAGAATTGATAGCCTCCGCGTACAATCCCGTGCGCCTTGGCCGCCTCCCAGTGAGTGGCAAACTTGGTGTCTGGGTAGCTGGCGCCGCTGCTGACGCGCAGGAAGGTAAACTGGATTCCGGCCGCCGCCACAGCATCCCAATCCGTGACGTCGTTCCAACTTGAAAGATCAATCCCAGGAAGCGTCGTGCCTTGCGGGCACACGGTGGCAGCGTCACTGCGGGCAGAGCCAATGCCAAGTCGCCCGGCCACATCTTCGGCCGCGCCCGACAGACAACCTGTGCCACAAGGCCACACTGCGACAAGCCATCCCAGTTTCCATAGTCGTCCCCACCGCGCATTTCTCATGGGCGGCACCATAAACAGGTGCGTCATGGGCTGCAAGGGCGGCCAGATTTGCAATTGAACAGGTCTCTACCGGCTTAGAAAATGGCGCGTCAGTGCGCGGTTGATGAACACACTGCCGTTGTCTGAATCAAAGCCCACGAGCGCAAACGGCAAAGCCTACTCAACCACGGTAGTCTCCGACACCATTCGGATAAGAACTCACGCGCAACAATTAGCCTTTGCCGCCGACAACTTTGGTTGACGCCCCAGAAGTGTTCACCTACGCTTTTTGGGCACCCTGTTCGCGGCTGCGTCCAAGCAGCCATCACGACCCACACAAGGAGAAATTTAATGCGGCGTATTGCTCCCGTGCTCCTATTGACGACCCTCCTCATGGCTTCTACCGCAGCGTGGGCCGTTAGGGAGAGCTACATCCACCTGGTGATCTCAGACCGGGCGCAGATCTCGCAACTGACCAATGTCATCAGCATCACCAACGTCGTGGGGAATGACGTCTACGCTGTGGCCACCGATCCGATGTTGGCCGAGCTTACTGCCCTGGGCTACAGCTACAACACGCTGCCTAGCCTCAAAAAAGACGCCGTCATCAAAATGGCCAAGAGCGCCAGTGAGGTAAAAAAGAGCTGGCAGGCGTACCCCACCTACGAACAATATGTCGAAATTTTACAAGGGTTTGCCGCGCAATACCCAAACATCTGCCGGCTGCAGGAGATTGGTCTGACGCAGCAAGGCCGCACGCAGTACGTCTTAAAGATTACCGACAACCCGGATGTGGCCGAGGATGAGCCAGAGGTATTCTTTACCGCCACGATGCATGGGGATGAGCCGTTGGGGTTCATGTTGATGTTGCGCTTGGCCGACCAGATCTTGAGCGGCTACGGCACCGACCCACGTCTGACCGCGCTCGTCAACAACGAGGAGTTGTGGATCAATCCGCTCTCCAACCCCGATGGCACCTACGCGGGCGGCAACGACACCATCAAGTACGCCACGCGCACGTTGGCTAATGGCTTAGATTTTAACCGCAATTTCCCCACGCGTCTGGCGGGCGAACATCCGGACGGCAATCCCTTCGCGCCCGAGACCGTAGCGATGATGAACTTTGCGACGCTGCATCACTTTACGCTTTCGGCAAGCTTTCACTCTGGCAACGAAGTGCTGAACTACCCCTGGGATGAGTCTGCCGACCGGCACCCCGATGACGCTTTCTTCATTGCGCTGTCCCGCGCCTATGCCACGCAAGCGCAGTTGGACGGTCCGAAGCAATATATGACCCAACTCGACAACGGCATCACCAACGGTTGGGATTGGTTTGAAGTCAACGGCGGCCGCCAAGACTATATGACCGCGTTTCAAGGCGATCGCGAGGTCACAATTGAGCTTTCCATCAAGTACATGGTGAATGCCACAGAGGTGGAGCGCTACTGGGTGGCCAACAACAACGCGATGCTGGGCTACATGGAAGCCGCCCTCACTGGCGTGCGCGGCATCGTGACCAATGCCGCTGGCGAACCCTTGGCCGCCACGGTGGAGGTTGTGGGTATTCCGGACGTGGGCGTGAAGGTCAGCTCCGACCCGTGGGTGGGCAACTACCACCGTATGCTCGTGCCCGGTGTTTATACCGTGCGTATCGCTGCCCCTGGCTACCAAACGGCAGAGAGCACGCTTACCGTCAACGCCGGCCCGGCCACCCGCTGGGACGTGGTGCTGCTACCGTAAACCAAGCCTGAGTTTGAATCGCGGCCGCACGGCACACAACCGCTGTGCGGCCACCTTCCCCCCACTCCAGCAAGCCCAACGCCCGTGCGTGCGCCGCGGCAGTGAACGCCAGGCGGCTGTTGCCCTACGAAATTGCGTCTCCGCGAAGGATGCAGCGTGAGGTCTAGCGCACTACTCGTGGTACTTGAGCACCACGAGCAGACAGGTGCCATCGGCAATCACATTCATGCCGTACTTTTGGGCTTGGGCTACGGCCTTGGGGCTCTCGGCGCCAGGTTGCATCCACAGGTTCTTGATGCCCTTTTGATGCGCCGCCTCTACGATTTGCTCAGTGATAGCAGGCGGCGTAATGATCGATAGGCTGTGCGCCTCGGCTGGCAACTCGGCCACGCTGGCGACACACCTTACACCTTCGATCTCGGTTTCACGCGGATGCACCGGAATCGCGCGGCGCTGCCTAAGCTGATAGGCCCGCAGCACTTTGTTGCCATACTTGTCACGGTCCTTGGAGGCGCCAACCACGCCAAAAGCCGGCGAAGCCAAAAAGATATCCAACATCGCTTGCGTCACAGTGGGGCTCGTCATGACTGCAAGATGGTATCGACTTTGAAAGTCGGCAATCGCCTGGCTTAAGATGCGGCGGCCAGTCGATCAGATTTTGAAGATCAGTCGCGCCCCAACGAGCAGCTCGCGCTCGATTTGGCGATTCTTCTTAAGCGGATAAGCGAGGTCGCTTGAGCCGCCAGAGAGCAGGCCATTAGCGGCGACGCCGTTGTCGTCAGTTTTGTAGTTGGCGGCCAACAGATAGGTGCCGGTGAACATCGCGCGTACGTTGGTTGAAAGCGTCCAATTCAGGCCGAGGCTGGCTTCATAGAGCTTGGGCGCGCCATCGAGCACGGCCGCGGTCACCGAGTTGCCCTCGCCTACGATCGTGGGCGGCTTGGTGCCAAAGTCCTCGGCGACGTAGCCTGTGACCTTCGTGGTATTGAACAGGTCATCGGCCGTGCGGGTCATCGTGAAGCGACCCAACAACTCAATCGCACCCATGCCATCACCGCCAATGAACGGCGCCTTAGGGGCCGGTTGCTTGTAGCCGTTGTTGTCCAGCGTCTTGCCTTCGCCAGTTAAGAACAGGCTTAAGGTGCCGGTGATAGAGTCGATGTCGCCGTCTTGCATGAGCACCAGGTCGTTCTTCAAGCGCTTCGCCCCGGAGTAGTACTGGTGATAGATGCCGATGTCTTCATAACGCACGTGCAACCACTCCACCGCTAAGTTGAACGGGCCATTCAGGTAGTGCAGCTCGGCACCCCAGCGCGAGCGGGCATCTACGCGCGCCGCGATTTGGTCGGTGTTGCGGCCGTCTGTGCCCAGGGTTTGCTCGGTGCGCCAACGCCAAACTTGCGAAGCGAAATCGGCCGATGCCAGGCCGCGCGTCTCGTAGCGGCGAGTGGGAACGGATTGCCGGCCGTAGGTGCCTTGCCCCACAAGGTACAACCCTTCCAGGGCATTGATCTCCAAGCCCTTGAACGGCTGCAAGAACAGGCGCCCAGCGACATCCTTGTAGTTGTCGATGTCGCCCTTGTTGGTGTCGATGTCCAAGCCGGTGCCGTTGAACGCACCCAAGGTGTAGGTGATGCGCTTGCCGAACAGGTCGCCCCACACCTGCACGCCCCGGTCGATCGAGGTGTAAATCGGCTCGGCGCCAGCATACTCAAGGAAATCCACGTTGGTGTCGGAGGTGAGCCATTGGGTTGAAAACGGCACCTTCATTTGTCCGACCGTGAGTCGCAGCGCCTCGTGAAACTTTAAGTCGCAGGTGGCCGAACGCAGGTGCGGTTGGTCTTCGAACGCACCCATCACTTGCAATGTTGCAAAACCGTACAGCTTGGCCGACAGCGATAGACGCCCGCGGCGCATATCGAACGATGCCGGAGCGACGCTGTCGTCGAGATAGTAGCTGCGCGCATCAAACTGGCCGGAAGCGTTTAGCTTGAGCTCCAGGTTCTTATCTGCGTCGCTGAACGTCAGACCGTCTTTGTACGACACTGTAAGTGGCAGGCCCGTCTTGGCGGGTGCAGCCGCCGGCTCGGGCAGGACGCGCGGCATCGGCGTCGCCTCGGGGGGCGGCACTGTGAGCGGGTCGGCGGGTACCACGCGCGGGTCGGGCGTGGCGGTAGGCTCCGGCACTGTCAGCGTGTCGCCGAAGGTCATCGGCCGCGCCTCGGGCGTAGCCGTCGGGGGTGTCACGAGCTTCGAGGTGTTGTCAGGCGCGGTGGCGGGCGGTGTTTGCGCTTGGGCCACACCGCAAACTCCCAAAAAGCAGCAGGGCATCAAGAATGTCATCAATGCTTTCATCACAAACCCCCTGAATGCCTCGGCATGCATAACGCAACACCGGCGGCGAGGTGACGATCGAATGGCGCTGCTTTTCCCTCGGAACGACGGGAATGGCAACGCGCAACTCCCATATCAGGAACTGCAGGGCCGTGGCTGTGCAAATTGTCGCGCCGAGTATCTGGGTAAGGACTGCGAGCGGAATATGGAGGCAGCCGGCGAGACGCGGACAGTTGCGAGACCTACTGTCCGCGTATGTCTGACGTCGATGGTGCTACTCGCAAACCTTTTGGCAGGCCTTGATATCCAAGTGCTCTACGAACAGCTGGTCGCAGGTTTCGTCCTCCGTCTTTTCAATGCATTCCTGGGCATTGTCACGCTGGTAGCTCGTGTCCCCTGAGCACTCCGCTTGGACACAGACGGAACTCTCGCCAAGCTTGCTAATGCAGGTGGCAATATCAGGAATCTCACCAAACGCACCTTCAAGATCCTCTTTATAAGCCAGCGCTTCTGGGTTGGTGCAGCTGAACAGTTTGGAGCAGAGGTCCTGGGTTTGACGTTCGCAGAATTCCGCTTTCGAAATCCCGTCATCACCGCACGCGATTGCGGCCAAACCGATAGCGACGCCACCACAGTACACCATGACGCGAAATCCTGTCTTCATTGCTAGTCTCCAATTAACGGGCGCAAGTGCCTGAGTTTGCATGAGCAATTCCGATGCCAATGGTCACCTGCTACTGAGAGCGGCGTTCAGATATGTGCGACGGATCACAAAGGCGACATCGCACGCGACCGATAGCCTCAGTGCCTTAGGGGTGAGACAAGACCTTGGCCGCAGGCCCCCGCTCGATGCGTCCAAGCATCGCAAGCAGGCCTTCCAGAATCGTGAGCGGATGAGGCGGACACCCCGGAATGAACAGGTCCACCGGTAATACGCTCGCGACGCCGTTGTGCGCCTCAGGAGAACCGGCGTATGGGCCACCACTGATGGCGCAAGCGCCCGTCGCGATTACGATTTTTGGCGTGGGTACCGCGGCGTAGGTTTCGAGCAGCGCGTAGCGCATGTTCTCGGTGACCGGGCCTGTCACCAAGACGCCGTCAGCATGCCGCGGCGACGCCACCACTTGGATGCCGAAGCGGCTCAAATCGAAGAACAGCGTATTGAGCACGTTGAAATCGGCCTCGCAGGCGTTGCAGCCCCCGGCACTGACTTGGCGCAACTTCAACGAGCGGCCAAACATTCGGCGCAACGTCTCTGAGAGCGCAGCCCCTTTGGCCTCGATAGCGTCATGTACCAGGAGCTCGTCACGGCTCTTGGCCGCCAAACGGTAGTCGTTCGTGAACCGCACCGCGCCGGTGGGGCATGCCGTCGTGCACTCGGTGCAAAACAAGCAGCGCCCCAAATCGACGTTCAATTCCCCAGGCGCCGCTGTGATGGCCTGAGTCGGACAGGCGGTTGCACAGGCGCTACAATCGGCAGCACACTGCTTGGCATCAAGCGCCGGCCGCCCCCGAAAGCGCGCCGGCAAAACCGGTGCGGTCTTCGGGAAGCTGCTGGTTCGGTACCCCTGCTTGAAACGCGCGAGCGCAAACTTCAGCATCGTCGGCTCCTTACAGGTCGTGCCCGCAGTAAGAGAGGTTGAAACTCTTGTTGCACAGCGGGAAGTCGGAGATTTGCTGGCTGCGCAACGCCATCGCGAGTCCGGTCCAGTTGTGAAACGACGGGTCCACGACTTTGTAGCGTTCGAAGCGTCCGGCAGCATCGGTGATGCCGACGTGGCAGATCTCGCCGCGCCACCCCTCCACCAGCGACACGCACAGATGCTCAGGCCTGAGCGGTGCTGGCGCCGTACGCGCGCTCCCTGACGGCAGCGCCTGCAAGACTCGTTTGATGAAGGTCACCGAGCCCTTAATCTCTTGCCAGCGGACAAAGGCTCGCGCAAACACGTCGCCTGAATGCCACGTGGCGATGGGCGTGTAGGTGAACTGGTAGATCCCCGACGGGTGATTGGTGCGCACGTCACGCCGCAGCCCGCTTGCGCGTGAGGCCGGCCCTACAAGCCCCAACTCGCGCGCCTGGGCCGCGCTCACCGGACCGCAATCCTCAAAGCGGGCCTGCACCGAGGCGGTGGACCACAACAAATTTACGGCATTTTCGACATCGCTGTAGGCCGCGTCTAAGCGCTTGAGCAGCTCGGCGATGAGCGCTGTGTCGGCGTCGAACGCCGTGCCTCCTTGGCGGATGAGACCGCGACCAAAACGATTGCCGCACAACAGCGCCGTCATATTGAGGAATTCGCCGCGAATGCGGCCACAGTAAGATGCCGTCGGCAAAAAACCGACATCACCGGCCAACGCCCCGAGATCGCCGGTGTGATTGGCCAGCCGCTCCAACTCCAGGCAGACGCCACGCAACGCCACGCCGCGCGGTGTGGCACTCACACCCGCCAAGCCTTCGCTGACTTGGCAGTAGGCGCTTGAATGACCCACCGTGGTGTCCCCAGCCAATGTTTCCATTACAAAGGGAGTGCGTGGCTTGGGGCCACCCAACAGCTCTCGTTCGATGCCGCGGTGTTGGTAGCCGAGTGAGATTTCGAGATGGAACACCTGCTCGCCGTGGCACTGGAAGCGGAAATGTCCCGGCTCGATGACGCCGGCATGCACGGGGCCCACGGCCACTTCGTGAACTTCTTCACCTGCCACCGTGTAGAAATCGGTCACCCCCACTTGGATGGGCGCCCCGGGCGTGCGCCCCCAGGCATC
Source organism: Myxococcota bacterium (assembly GCA_022703175.1). Lineage (GTDB taxonomy): Bacteria > Myxococcota > XYA12-FULL-58-9 > XYA12-FULL-58-9 > XYA12-FULL-58-9 > JACRCV01. The sequence goes on from JAKLEG010000014.1 coordinate 30,317, forward strand.
GCGGTCAGGTCGAAAGGCTTTGTGGAAACGCACTGGTTTGAACCAAGGATGTTCCTCGGGCACGACCCCCCACTGCTCGGCAACTTCTCGTTCGAACAGCTGCACCTCAGGACACTCGCGTGCAAACGTCGGGTAGCTTTCGCCTTGAACCAGGGTGCTTGAAAGCTCCAGATGGCCGTTCAGGTCATCGGCCAGCACCAACACGAGTTGCAGGCCAGCCTCACAGGGCGTCCCAAACAGCGCCGACACCCGCAGATCGCGCGCCGCAGCGCCGAGCAACTGCTCTCGGAACTCCGCCATCGTAAGCTGAGGCAGCTTTTGGCGCGGCACAGCCTGGCCGTTGGCGAGCTTCAATCGTTGGGGTTGTGCACTCATGGCGACACGCTCACGAAAGTCGCCGCATCAGACAGCAGCTTGCTGAGCGGCGGCGGAATGTAGAGGCCTAAAAACAGCACCAACGACAACAGAATCGCAATGGGCGCCACTGTGCCGAAGCTATCCTTGAGCGTGGTGGCCTTGGCGGCGGCCGAAGGCTCGCCT
>JAKLEG010000140.1 GCA_022703175.1 Myxococcota bacterium
CAGGCAGGGGCAGGTTGAGCTCGCCTTCCAGCGCCCGCGCCTCGCGATTCACCAGCGTCAACTCCAGGCGTCCTTCAGCTACATCGCCCACCACCGTTAGGCTCAGAGCGGCAGCCTCAACCGCCACGTCACACGCTGTGTCGGCAGACATGCCCCCTGAAACCGCAAACAGCGGCGCGCGACCCTGAGCAAAAGCCAGCGCAGGCAGCAGCAGCCAGAACCCTCCCCACGCAGGACCGCAAAGCCTTCGCATGACGCTCCCAAATTCGACCGAAAGGAATGCTAAACCGCGAACGCGACAGCTGACCTAGAAGCTTTGCAGGCGCACAATCCCGTCTAACAACGGCGGCGGATTAGGCACTTGCACGGTCTCGAACAACAGAACGGTGGCTTTGGGGAATGCCCGGCGATAGACATTGGCATTGGCATTCTCGGAATCAAACGAGGCAATGATGGTGCCAAAATGACGTAGGTAGTTGGTAATGTTCTGTTTAAACACCGCGTCCTGCATCTCCACCGCTGGCTTCATAATGAGCTCGGTGCTTTGAATGCCAATGGGGAAGCCGTTGTCGCGCAACGATTTGACCGTGCCCAACAACTGCCGGCGCTGGTCACGCCCAGTGACATAGACGATGCGCGCGCCGCTAGAATACAACGACCGCACAAAGTCGACCGCGCCGGGTACCGGCGTATCGTATTTGAGATACTCGTCGGTGAAGAACCGCTCAGCCCAAAAGGCGGCCGCATTGTTGATCACAGCAGGATCGGTGATACCGACCGCCGCCAAGGTCTCCGGCAGGCGGTACTTAACCATTGGCAGCGTCAACGCCTGTAACTGGGCCGCTGCTGCAGGCGTGACGTACTGTTTGTCTAAGCTAAATTCCTTAAGAATTTGCAGAATTCGGGAGCGGTTGTCGAGCAAGGTGCCTTCCAAGTCGAACACCACCATCGGCCGCTCTTGCTTGTTGTAACTGGCGGTGACGTCGGCGACGACCTGCTGCAAAACCGGCCCACCGGCAAGTGCCAGCGCGGGCGCCAACAGAACAACTGCGATGGCCGAACAAGAAACTCTAGTCATGCTTCCTCCAACGTTTCCTACCTAGCGCATCTTCGCGTGCGGCGGAAAGATTTGTTACACCTACCCGCTAGGGACGGCTCCCCGGGCGCCAATCTTCAACCCCTTGGATAGCGGATGGCATTCCCAACGGTTCCATGAAGAACCCGACGCCGTTGCCACCCTAGGCCCGCGCGCTTGACTCTCAACAATCCGGACGTTACACGCCAGCTTCGAATGACTACCAAGCTTGCCGCCATAATTCTCGCCGCTGGCCAGGGGAAGCGCATGCGCTCCCGACTCCCCAAAGTGCTGCACCCATGCGCAGGTGAACCACTCATTGTCCATGTGGTGCGCCTGGCGCTTAGCCGCAAAGCCACCCCCGTGGTCGTGGTGATTGACCCGGCGGGTACCCGCACTCGCGAGGTGCTAACCGCGGCGTTCCCCAAGGCACCGTTGAAGTTCGCAGTACAAGAGAAGCCGCTCGGGACGGGCGACGCGGCGCGCGCGGGGTTGGCCGTAATTCCATCGTTTACGGGCAAGCTGTTGATTCTGTGCGGCGATGCGCCGCTGCTTAGACCCGACAGCCTGGCTTTGCTTGAGCGCGCCGCCAAAAAGGCCTCGTTAGCATTGTTGACGGCGCATCTGCCCAACCCGCACGGCTACGGCCGCATCTTGCGCGCCGGTCATCAGGCACTCGGCATCGTCGAGGAGAAAGATGCCACCCCCGAACAACGCGACCTTCACGAAGTCAACGCCGGGGTTTACCTGTGTGATGCTGACCTGGTGCGCAAGACTGTGACCCGCCAGAACCGCGCCAATGCTCAAGGTGAGGCCTACCTCACCGACCTGGTCGCGCGCGCGGCCCAAGCGCAAGGAGCCACCCCAGTGACGGTGGCCGACGCCACTGAGATCTTGGGCACCAACACGCGGACAGAGCTCGCCGATGCCGAACAGATCCTGCGTCGCCGCATGATTCGCGACTGGCAAGCTGAAGGCGTGGCGTTCGCCGATCCCGGCAGTGTCATCTTAGAAGGGAGCGTCAAGCTTGGCGCTGATGCGCATATTGGTCCCGGAGTGCAAATGTATGGCCAGGTGCGCGTAGGCGCCGGGGCGATCATCGAAGGTCCCAGCGTGCTGCGCGACGCCAACATTGAGGCCGGTGCGCGCGTCTATGCCTTCTCCCATATTGAAGGCGCTACAGTAAAATCAGGCGCCGCAGTGGGCCCCTTTGCTCGCTTGCGCAAAGGCGCCATCCTGGAAGAAGACTCACGCGTCGGCAACTTCGTAGAACTCAAGAAAACGCGCCTAGGGCGCGGCGCAAAGGCCAATCATCTCGCTTACTTAGGCGATGCCGAGATTGGCGCAAAGAGCAACATTGGTGCCGGCACCATTACCTGCAACTATGACGGCGGCCCCGTGAAACACGCCACCGCGCTCGGCGAAGGCGCCTTCATTGGCTCGAACACAACGCTGGTTGCGCCAGTTACCGTAGCGGCTGGGGCGTATGTCGCGGCTGGCTCTACTATCACCAAGGACGTCCCTGCTGATGCACTGGCGTTCGGGCGGGCTCGGCAGGAAAACCGCGAAGGCTTGGCCGCGCGCCTGCGCGCACGCATTCACTCCCAAGGACAACACTAATGTGCGGCATTGTTGGATTGGTGGGGCAAGCGAACGCAGCCGAACACGTACTGGAGGGGCTGAAGCGGCTAGAGTACCGCGGCTATGATTCCGCCGGCATCGCCACGCTGGATCACGGTCGCATCCACCTGCATCGTAAACGGGGCAAACTCCAAGGCCTCGTTGACCTGTTACGCGAGCAGCCGCTGCCCGGCAGCATTGCGATTGGACACACCCGTTGGGCCACGCACGGCCGGCCCTCCGACGAAAACGCTCACCCCCATCGGGTGGACGATATTGTGTTGGTGCACAACGGCATCATCGAGAACTATCTGGAGCTGCGCTCCGAGCTCACTGCCCTCGGGCGTAAGTTCGAAAGTGAAACGGACACCGAAATTATCGCCCACCTGATTGCCACAACCCCTGCAAAATCGCTGGTGGAACGGGTGCGCGCGACGCTATTGCGGGTGCAGGGCGCCTACGCCATTGCGGTGCTTTCCCCATCTGAACCTGACACTATCGTGGTGGCTAAAAACGCCTCGCCGCTGGTGCTCGGCATCTCTGAGACATTGGGCATCGTGGCTTCAGACATCCCCGCGCTATTGCCCTACACACGCACGGTTAAAATCCTGGAAGAAGGCGAGTTGGCGGTGATTCGCCCAGGCTCGATCGTCATCACCAAGCTCGACGGAGCGCCGGTAGAACGCGCAGCGCGGGTGATCGATTGGTCACCGGTGATGGCCGAAAAGGGCGGACACAAGCACTTCATGCACAAAGAGGTGTTTGAGCAACCCCGCTCGGTGGTGGACACGCTGCGAGGCCGGTTGTCCGCCAGAGGCGATGACGTGGAGTTGCCCGACACAGTCGTAGACATGGTGGCGCGCGCTTCCCGTGTCATGATCACCGCTTGCGGCACCAGCTACCACGCGGGTCTGGTGGGACGTTTGGCCATCGAAGAGCTCGCGCGGCTTAGCTGCGAGGTTGAGCTTGCCAGCGAGCTGCGCTACCGCCACCCGTTGATGGGTCCAGAAACCTTGACGCTGGCGGTGTCTCAGTCCGGCGAAACTGCCGATACCTTGGCGGCGCTCAAAGAAGCCCGGCACAGCCAATCGCCAGTACTCTCGATCGTCAACGTGCTGGATTCGTCGATTGCCCGCGACTCGAACCAGGTCCTCTATACCCATGCGGGTCCGGAGATTGGCGTCGCCTCCACAAAAGCATTCATTACTCAAGTGATCGCCTTCTACCTTTTGGCCATTGGCGCGGGCCGACGGCGGGGCTTAAGCGAGGCCCGAGCCCGAGAGTTGGTACGCGGTCTGCGCGAGCTACCGCTGACAATCGAGGAGATCCTGCACCAAGAACCGCGCATCATCGAGATCGCCGCCAGCCTGAAGGCTGCCCGATCAGCGCTCTACCTCGGACGCGGCTACGGCTACCCGGTGGCACTGGAGGGGGCGCTGAAGCTTAAGGAAATCTCCTATATCCACGCCGAAGGTTATGCTGCGGGCGAAATGAAGCATGGGCCGATTGCGCTCATTGAACCTTCGGTGCCGGTGGTTGTGATCGCCACCCAAGGGCCATTGTACGACAAGGTCATCGGCAACGTGCAGGAAGTCCGCGCGCGCGAAGGCAAGGTGATCGCCGTGGTCACCCAAGGTGACCGGCGCATTCGTGAAATGGCCGACCATGTCATCGAAGTGCCGGCGGTGGACCCAATATTCACACCGATCGTCGCCACCGTACCGTTGCAGTTGCTGGCCTATCACGTGGCCGATCAACGTGGGACCGATATCGATCAGCCGCGCAACTTGGCCAAGAGCGTGACAGTGGAGTAATTGGGTTAAACCCCTCGCTTCGTTTTCTTGCCGGCCTTCTGCTTGGCGAGTTTGTAATCCTTTTTGATTTCGGCATTGCTCGGATCCAGCTTGAGCGCCCGCCTTAGGGTGTCCAACGCCTCCGGATAAGCCTTAAGCCTCAGATGGCAACGTCCCACGCGATGCAAGAACTCCACATGCTGGCCACCGGCAGCTGCTTGCGCGGCATTGTATTTTTCGAGAGCACCTTGGTAGTCACCACTGCCAAACCGACGGTCAGCCTCATCCGACAAAGCTTTAGCCTCATCTGGGATATCCATCCGCAGTGCCACCTCGAACATGCCACCCATGCCAGGCGCCGCCATGATGCTGGCAAACAGGTTGTTGCCCGGGTCCACCTCAGACGCAGAGCCCTTGGGCGGTACCGAAGGAGGTGGTGGTGGCGGAGGCGGCGTGGCAGCAGCAACCCCTGGTGGCTCGCTTGGACGCTTGCTATCCAGCGGCGCGCTCGGCAAGGCTGGCGTAGGCTCTTGGGCTGGATTGCCTACCCTTTTCATCGGTAAACCATCGAGGGTCATCTGCTGGCCATTGCTGACCGACCCGGTAAAGGTCCGTAAGACCTCGAATTTTGGCAGCTCCTCTTCTTTGACGAGCAAGTCACCCTTGATGGCATTGCCCACAAGCTTGCCGCGATACAGGTGCTCCAGCTTATACTTTTGGCCCTCGAACTCCGGCCACATCACCCGGTGAGCCAGCACCGTATCACCCTTTTGCTCAAGGGTGACCGTACGATCAGCCCCCATCGTTTGCAGCTCCCAGGTGCCTGCCAGGTCCACTGCCCACGCTGGCACAGCCACCAACCCGATCATCAAGCTGAAACATGCCGTGCGTAACGCCCGCATCGTAACCTCCACCCGTAAAGATGCTGTTACTCTAGCAGCATTCAGAGCGGTCGTCTGCCGCGAGTCATCGTGCTAGCGTAGCAAGTATGGTGTCGTTTTCGCGTCGACGCACCCAACCCGGCACGCATGCCCTCGACCCCAAGCGAGCAACGCCGGGGAATTCGCTGACGCTCCTGAAAGATGGCGCCGCCGCCTTTCCGGTCATGCTCGATGCGATCGACAGTGCCCGCGAAGCCATCATTCTCGGCAGCTACATCTTCGCGGCCGACCGCACGGGTAGGCGGTTTTGTGACGCCCTGATCGCAGCTCGACGTCGCGGCGTCGCCGTGCGCGTGCTCGTGGACGGTGTGGGCTCACTCTCGACGCCCAGCGAATTCTGGCAACCGCTACGGCAGGCCGGCGGACGCGTGGCGATCTATCATCCGCCGGCACCGTGGCGACCCAAATCGGAGTTCTGGCGCCGCGATCATCGCAAGCTGTTGGTGGTCGACGAACAGGTAGGTTTCATCGGTGGGTTGAACATCGCCGATGACTACGCGCCGGTGAGTGACGGCGGGAGCGGCTGGCACGATATGCACGCCTGCATTGTCGGTCCCGCCGCCTGTGAGTTCACCCGCATCCTAAATCGCACCTGGTTACGCATCACGGGCGAGGATTTCAGCAAGAGCCTCTGCCAGGCGGTCCCGAGCGGCGACGTGGACGTAGAGATTATCGAGAACCGATTCCGGACGCGCTCCGCGATCCACCACTCCTACTTGCATGCCATCAAACGAGCCAGCCGCTGCATCCGCATCACCAATGCTTACTTCATACCGGACCGAGCACTCAGCCGCGCACTGATACAAGCAGCTCGGCGCGGTGTGAAAGTGCAGCTCTTGCTTGCCGGGCCCACCGACGTGAAGCCAGTCCGCTATGCCTCACGCGCGCGCTACATGAGCTTCATGCGTCAGGGAGTCGAAATCTACGAATGGACCGAAGCGGTCCTGCACGCGAAAACCGCGGTCATTGATGGCGAATGGTGTAGCATCGGTAGCTTCAACATGGACCACCGCAGCCTGCTGCATAATTTGGAAGCCAACGCGGTGTGTGTAAACGCCAACGTCGGGCAGGCGCTTGATAGGACCTTCGAAGCCGATTTGGCTCGTGCCCAACGCATCGATCCCGACACCTGGCATCGCCGTCCGTGGTTGGACAAGCTGTTCGAGCAGCTGTTCTACAAGCTTCGAATCCTGCTTTAACCGCCGCTCACGGTCATCTCGGCAATCCGCAGCGATGGTGCGCCGATCGTGCCGCGTCGTTCGACGTCGGCGCCAACCCGATCAATCGTCTGGAGCATCTCGATAAAATCACCAGCGATCGTGACTTCCTGGACCGGGTGCACGATCTCGCCGTGCTCGATCCACAAACCATTGGCACCGCGCGAGTATTCACCGGACACAGAGTTCAAACCTCGCCCAAGCCCGCGGGTGACAAGTAACGCCTTGCGGCTCTCCTGAATAATAGATGCAAGCGAGCCAGCACCGGGCAAAAGCGTCAGGTTGAACGGACCAGCCGATGGCAACGAACTCCAACTGCGGCGCGCACTGGCCGTCGGCGACACGGAGGCCTTGCGAGCGGTGTAGCTGTCATAGAGAAAGCCGGCGAGCTTCCCTTGATCGACAAGCGCGCGCTTGTGGGTTTCGAGTCCTTCACCGTCGAAGCGACAACTCCCCAGCCCCCGACGAAGATGCGGATCATCCACGATCGACAATGCTGGTACCGCGATGAGGTTGTGGAGTTTATCGGCCAAAAATGTCGCGCGCTTAAAGACCATGTCGCCGTCGAGCGCGCCAACGAGGCCCGCTACCAACCCCGCACTCTCTTGGGGCTCGAAGATCACGGGCACCTGTTGAGTCTTGATTTTGCGCGCCCCCAACATTCGGACCGCGCGACGCCCCGCCCGCTGGCCAATGGCCTCGACCGTCTCCAGGTCATCCACGTGACTCTTGGCGTCGTACCAAACTTCGGTTTGCAGCTCATCCCGCTCACAAGCGATCGGATTACACCAAAGAGAAATCGCGGTATTGCACTGGGTCCGAATCGCGCCGGTGGAGGTCACGAGGACCGATACCGAGACACCATTGCCCACCCCACTGTCGCGAAATCGGCTGACGCGCGGATCTACGCTGCGGGCGGACCTCTCAAGGGCGTGCGCCCACGCGATCTTGGTTTCGGTCGATAGTTCAGTCACCGCAGGATCGAATAAATCCAGGTCATCGCCACTGTCGATGCGAGTCGGCGCCGCGTTGGCCAAGCCGTTGTGCTCATCGGGCGCCGCTTCCCGAGCCAAGGCGACAGCCCGCTCGGCTACACGCGCGAGACTCGCCGAGGTGAAATCAGAGGTCGTGCAAAACCCCATCCGTCCGTCGACCAAAACCCGTAATCCCAGCCCTTTGGCTGTGGCCTGCGTCAAAGTTACGATGGCACCATCGGCCACCTTGACCTCAAAATCGGTACCATGGCTGGCCATCACGTCCGCGGCCTCGGCGCCATGCCGCTTGGCATCTACAAGCAGGCCCTCGGCAACGTGCAACAACGTCTCACGTTCGGTGCCAAAGTGCGTATCAGCGCACATGGGTGCCTCCCACCGTGATGCCATCCAATCGCACCGTAGGCATACCAACGCCTACCGGTACGCTCTGACCATCTTTGCCACAGGTGCCGATGCCAGGATCCAACGCCCAGTCGCTGCCCACCATGCTGACGTTCTTCAAAGCCTCGGGCCCTACGCCTACAAGCGTCGCATTCTTCACCGGGGCGGTGAGCTTGCCGTCCTCAATGAGATAGCCCTCGCGCACCTCGAAGACAAAGTTGCCGTTAGAGATGTCGACCTGTCCGCCACCAAACGCGGCGCAGTAAAGGCCACGTTTGACGCTCGCCAGGATTTCCTTCGGGTCATGCTTTCCGGGCGCCATGTAGGTGTTGGTCATACGCGGCAGAGGCGCATGTTGGTACGACTCCCGCCGGCCACTTCCCGTAGAGGCAAGCCCCATCACCCGGGCCGATAGTCGGTCGACCATGTAGCCTTTCAGAATGCCGTTTTCGATGAGCACCTTTTCTTGGCCCAAAACCGCTTCGTCATCGACGTTCAAGGAACCGCGTCGGTGTGGCAGCGTGGCGTTATCAATCACGGTCACCAGGTCACTTGCGACGCGTTGGCCCAACTGCCCCGCATAAAGAGAGGTCTTCTTCCGAATGAAATCGGCTTCGAGGCCATGCCCCACGGCTTCATGTAGCAGGATGCCGCTCCAACCCGGCGCCAGCACCACCGTTTGGGGTCCCGCAGGTGCCGAATGGGCGCCGAGCTGCGCCAACGCCATCCGCGCGGCTTCGTGAGCAGCAGCCTCCGGCGTTAGCTCATGTGCATAATGGGCGAACGGTACACGGCCGCCACCCCCGGCGAAGCCCATACGACGATCGCCTTGGGCGTCCATCGCAATGACCGTGAAATTGAGCCGACACATAACCTGTGCATCCTCGGCCAACTCCCCCGACGAGGTGGCCATCAGGATTTCCTTCGTCAGGTCTACGAAGCTCCCCATCACTTGGGTCACACGCGAATCGTGTGCACGCGCTGCGACCTCACCGCGCATCAAGAGCGCCACCTTTTCGCGCGGTGGTACGGCGTCTGGAACCGGCACCACCGGATAGCGGCTCGGCAACGCGATTGTCTTCATGGAGACAGGCTCGGTGCGACCGCCTGTGTGCGCGATTGCCGCAGCCACCAGCGCCGTCTCACGCAGAGCTTTGGGTTCGAGATCATCCGAGTAGGCGTAACCCACCTCGGTGCCCGCCATCACCCGCACGCCCACACCCAATGAACTGCTGTGTGACGCGGTGCGGATCTTGTGTTCTTCGAGCGCAATGCTGTTGAGCTGACTGCGTTCCAGATATACGTCGGCGAAGTCGCCGCCCTTACTCATCGCAAGCGCCACCAACTCTTCGAGCAGCGATAGCGGTACCAAATTCCTGAGAGAACTCATGGCGGTATGGATAACAACCGCCCCGAGGTGAGGCAAAGGATTAGACAGCGATGGCGACGGCACGGGATTCACGAATCACCGTGACTTTGATCTGGCCAGCGAATGTGACCTCTTGCTCTAGGTCTTTGGCTATTGCTTGAGCCAGCGGCTGCAAATCCTTGTCGGCTAATACATAGCCGCCCTGACGCTCGGAATCATCGATGGCGCCTTGCTCTTCGCCCGCGACGATCACGCGCACTTCGCGGCCGGCATGCATCACGTCTACGCGGCGCACCACCCGCGCACGGCTGGCGATCTCTTGGATCTCTTCCATCCGGGAGATGTACTGAGTGACACTCTCGCGACGTGCACCAGGGCGAGCGCCGCTCAATGCATCGGCGGCTGTCACGAGAAATGCCGCAGGGCTCTTCATCGGCTCGTCGTTGTGGTGCGAACCAATGGCGTTGGCAACCGCCTCCACTTCACCACATTTACGCGCCACGGTTGCGCCCAACACCGCGTGCGAACCTTCGTGGTCATGTGTCATGGCCTTGCCGATGTCATGCAGCAAGCCACCCCGCCGGGCCAACATCACATCCAGGCCCAGTTCCTCGGCCAGCATCCCAGCGATCGTTGCCACTTCGACGGCATGCTTCAACTGATTCTGGGAGTAGCTCAGGCGGAACTTCAAGCGACCTACGAGGTGCAACACTTCTGGATGCACATCGCGCAAATTCAGGCTACGGGCGGCTTTGCGTCCGGCGTTCTGGACTTCCCGCTCCACTTCATCTTTGACTTGGCGACCCAGGGCCCGGATCCGGTCGACAGCTGTGGTCGGACGGTTGGCGATTTGGCGCACCACCCGCCGCGCGATCTCCCGCCCCAACGGGTCATCACCGCGCACCGTTACCGTGTTCAACTCGGTATCGCACACCAACTCACAGTTGGTTTCGTCTCGGAAGGCTTGGCTAGCCGGTGAGCTTGTGTCGGCCAAAGCAGCCACCGTTTTGGCATCAGGAATCTCAACCGTGTTCTGGATGCGCTCCAAATGCCCCATGCCGTCGTAGCGTTCAAGCACAGTGCCAAGAAGCCGCGTCGCCAAACCCGCCGATTCTTTGCTGGTGAGGTCTTCACGCTCCCGCACCAGAATTTGCGCCGCAAGCTGCGCCTTTTCCTTGGCCTCATTCACCACTTGTTCGATCGCTTCGGCCGCCGTAACGCCACTTTGCGTTTCCAAACAGGCTTGCGCACGCTTCACCAGGTCGTCGAATTCGAGCCGCAACAGTTCAAGCGTTTCCCGCTCTTTGGCCACCGCCTGCTCGTCGGCCTTGACCAAGGTTTCCCATTCGCCGCTCTCGCGATCACGCGTGGTCGAGACTTCTTCGCGTTCGGTTAGCTCGCGATCATAATCCTTGAGATCGTCTTCCTCGGCTGCCAGCTCCTCTGCCGCTCGGCGATCCAAGGTTTCAAGCTTGATGCGAGCACGCTCCTTCGCCTCGTCGATAAGCTTCGCGGCCTGCCCCCGCACGTCGCCGAGGGTCCGTTGATGCTCGTTGTGGATCTTGGCAAGCCGGGCTCGCAACATCCACTGGAGCGCAAGCCAACTCGCCGCAAGACTCACGATCGCTGCCATAAGTGCTGCCACAAGCACACCCTACCTCGCTCCAAAGCCTAAGATGTCGGCATCTTAGCGCGCTGCCTGTCTCACGAGAAGACTCTTTCGTGCACCGTCAACACGGGTTGACACTCAGGCGGCGCCATAAATGTAATTACTTGTTATTGCTGACCTTTTACAAGCCAGTTCGTTCGACGAGCTGGCATAGCGTGTGCTATCACTATGAAACTGTGAAGCTGCACCGCACATATTTGATGCTGCTTTGGCTTGCGAGTCCTGCCTGCGTCATCGACACGGTGCCGCTGCCCGATGACCGCGATCCAACCGCAGGAACAGGCGAACCGCCCGCAAGTGGTGACTCAGACTACAGCTCACCGACTGAGCGACTCGACCCAGCCGCGCTCTTCACGGCCGGCAGCCTGAGTCCGGTGCTGCTGGTAGGGGTGCCCGACTGCACGCTTCCAGGCGCAGAGATCCGCATCACCACCACGGCCGCGCCTCATTGGCTCGGCGCCACGTTGGCAGCGGCGGATGGTTCGTTCAATGTCCCCGTGAACGCCGGTCTGGGTGACACACTGGAAATTAGCGTGCTGGTGGCGAGTAGCGTCGTGGCGAAGTGGGATCTCTCGCTGAGCCCGCCCTCTGCAGACGCCACCGCCGCACAGGCCGCATTTGTAAATTATGTCGCCCAATATGGCACAGACCTCGGGAGCGTCCATGGCTCGACGGAGGGCGCGGTACTCCTGACACCCCCCGATCAAAACGGGCACGTGGGGGTGTCGGGCAGATCCCGCCCAGGAGTTTCGGTGCTTTTGGCCAACGTCAACAAGGGTGTAAGCGTCGCCATGGTTG
>JAKLEG010000141.1 GCA_022703175.1 Myxococcota bacterium
CGTCGAGGTTCGACGACGCTTTTCGCGAACGCTGCGCATGACCTACTTGCATAGTGAACAAGGGGTGCTAGAGAGCGATCACGGTGAGTGCACATTGGCCACCCAATGGGCGGGTAGCGCCAACGCTGCAGCGACGCTCGCTGCTCATATGCAGTTGCCTTTTTGTGACGGTGCTGTGGATGCTGCTCGCACCCTTGAGCGCGCGACAACGCACAGCCTGCATTTTGTGCTGGCCGATCGCACTGGCACGATTGTCTATCAGCAGCTAGGTCGCATTCCACGACGCACCGCAGGCTGGTCGGGTCTTTATCCGGTTCCGGCGCATGACGAGCGGCGTTGGTCCGGTTTCTACGAAGGTCAGACGCTGCCCGGTTGGGTGGTGTCAGACGAGATGTTTGTTACTGCCAATGAAGCTCGGTTGAGTTCGGATGGCAATATGCTCGCGACGTTGCCGCAGCCCTACTACCGGCAGCGACGCATCGAACAGCAGCTTGCGGCACACGCGAGACACGACCTGTTGAGCATGCAGCGCCTCCAGACCGATCTCTATTCGTTACAAGGCGAACGACTGACGCCGCTATTACTTGCGGCGTTGCCGGACGGTCGGGTGCGTCGGGCGTTGGCCGCATGGAACCATTGCTACGACATCCACAGCGTTGGTGCACATGCCTTTGAGGTAGCCTATCGTGCGGCGCTGTTGGGACTATCGCCTTGGTTGGGCGGCGCGTGGCTACAGACGATGTTGGAACAAAGTGAGCTGGGCATTTGGTGGAGTGGCGCCTTCGACCAGGTATTGGCGCTCCCTTCGACCTGGCAGGGGTCCTACGCGGCGTCGCTGCATGCGGCGGTGGCGCACGTGGCCGAGGTGGCGTTGGCTCCTTGGGGCGAGGTCCAACAGTTTTCGTTGCGTAACCTCGTGTTAGGGGGCCTACCGTCAGCCTTTGGTTTTGACCGCGGTCCCTACCCGTTGCCGGGTTCTCGAGCCACGGTCTGCCAAGGGAACATTCATCGCGAAGCGGCGGGCCCCGTGGTGGTTGCTCCCGCGTATCGGATGATTGCCGACCTGGGAGAGGCTACGATTCATACCGCGATGCCGGGTGGGATCGATGGTTCGCCGCGCTCGTCAAGCTATGCCTGTTGGTTGCCGGATTGGCGTTCGGGGCGCTATCACCGGCTGGTTCCTCCCGAACTCTCTGAAGGAGCCCTGGCGTTCGACTGATGGCGTAGGCGTTGCGGGCTAGTAGCGCGCGGTGAGGCGCAAGAATGTGTCGTTGTGGTGGTAGTCGATCGACTGGTTTGGCGTGCCGGTGTCGTCGATATTCTCGGCCGACGAGGTGCGTTTGTCGAAGCGGTTGGCCAACGCGACGTTGAACCAATCGGTGACTTGGTAGTTGATGTTGGCTTCTGCGACCAAGTCGTTATCGGTGCGGTTGTTCTGCGCGGGCAAGTTTTCGGTGGGGCTGCCAAACTGCAGGTAGTCGTAGCCGACATTCAGCTCAGCTTGGATGCGCGCTCCGAAGGCTTGGCGCACGCCTGCATACATGCGGTTGAGCGCGAAGTATTTGAGGAGACTCGTCGGTTGTGCGGTGCGCAAAACACCCACTCTGAAGCCTGTGGTTTCGGTAAACGCGTAATTGAACTCGGCTTGGCCAACAAACGAGTTGAAGTTGTCGCTGCCCGAGATCAGGGTATTGCCATACCCGGCTTTTAGCAGCGCCGAGATGCGCGGCGTGATGTTGCCCGAAGCTCCCAGATAGGCCAACACCAAATTGGAGTCTGCAGCAGTGCCAGCGTTCGGAAAGCGTGTGATGAGGCCGGTCGCCTCGGCGAACACGGCCGTTTTGGGCAGGAATTTCCAGGCCACACGCACGCCGGGCATATGGCGGGTGTTGTCGAGATTTTTGGGATCGGAGCTGGCGTTATCGGTGCGGTCGTAACGGTCGATGAAGAAACTGTACTGGCCAGTGAAGATAAGTGCGCCGCCACCGGGTCGGAAGTCCGCCCCGGCACCCACATCGTTGGTGGTGTGCCTCAGGCGTACGCCCGGTTGAATTTGGCCCGGGTCTGCCGACCGCACGAGGGTTTCGTGTAGGTTCAGCACCAGGGCACCTTGTTTGTTGATGATCGAGTTCAAGCCCAATTGGCCGGCCAACGTCGAGTAATCCTGGGTGATTTTGTTGTTTAGGCCCAGGTAGCGTTGATATTCGAGTTCACCGTGCCCCTTCAGGTCCAACTTGTCGGACGGCAGGTCGAGCTCGGCACCAGGGCGAATGACCAGCACGACGTCGTCGCCACTGCGAGTGTTGTAGCCTGGGTTGATCACGTAGTGACTGTCGGCCTGGACGTAGGGATGCAACCGACCGCTGCCCACCATGACACCGGGCGCACCACCCGGTACGGTCTGCGCCCACACGGTGCCTGCGCCGACAAACCAGCTCAGCGCAGTCGCTGCAATGGCGATCGATAGGCCCCAGACTCGCGGTGAACGAGCCTGGAATGTTGGGACGGTGACCTTCACGGAACGGCGATCCCTCTCCCAAGGATGACTAAGTTCAAGGAAGTGTTAGTTTTTTAGCCGCGACCCTGCTCTTTGTCAAAGGGTAGTCATGGCAATTGTGTAGGGCAATGTAGTTTCATGACCTTCGCAATCTGTAGGTCGAGGTTATCCTCGATATCTAGCGATCGGGATTTTGGTAGGACCAGCGGCGTGGTCCGACCGCTCTTGACGAACTGTCCGTTTTCCGAGAGCCACGCGGGGCTCGCCAGGTAGAGCGCGCCATTCAGACGATACCGGGGCGGGCTCTCCTGACGCCGGCCAATTCGCGTCTCACCAGCCAACGAAATCAATTGCCCATGTGCAAGAGCGAATCGCCAGTTATCGGGGTGTTGCTCTTTCGTGACACTGACAACTGCCTGACCGCGCTTCCGGAACAACTGAAGCGCATGCCGTACATCTCGCACACTCGTGAGCGGCGTGGTCGCGGAGAGCAGCAGCACCGCATCGTACTGTCGGCCTGCCTCCGAAAGCGTAACGAGCGTATGTTTCACGACATCGATCAGCCGTGCCCGATGACTGGCCAAGCGCGCGGGGCGCAAGAACGGCACCTCCGCTCCGGCCCGACGTGCGTGGACTGCATAGCGATGCGACTCGGTGCTCACCACGACGTCCCAGTGTTCACCTCGGCGCCGGCTCGCCAAAGCGAGCGTCACCGCTTGTGCTAGCAACGTGCGCCGGCCAATTCTTTGGAGATTCTTGTTGGCAAGGCCTTGGGAGCCGGCTCGGGCCGGGATGAGCGCCAAGATCCGCAACATGCGGCCACTGTAAAGGTTCCTAGGGGTTGTGGGAAGGCGCAGGTGGCATTTGGAGCGCAGCCTGCACGTGTGCAGCCAGCTTGTCACCGATGATGGCTGCCACTTGCTCGCGACTGGCAGCCTTGAGCTGCGCGACGGAACCAAAGGCTTTGAGAAGGGCTTTGCGGCGCCGGGGACCGATGCCATCAATGCCATCCAGGATCGAACGCACCCCGGTACTGCGTCGAATCTGACGTTGGTGTCGGACCGCGAAGCGATGCGCCTCGTCGCGGGCGCGGGTCAAGAGGAAGAGCTCCGACGAATCCTGTCGCAAGATGATTGGATTCTTTTGCCCCAATAAGAAGACCCGTTCTGGCGAGCGCTTGGCTGGAGCCTCTGCGACTGGAGGGTTTTCGTCGAGGTCACGGGATTTAGCCAGGGCCACCAGGTCGATGCCATCGACACCATGGTCACGCAGCGCGGCATCCGCAGCGTTGAGTTGGCCTTTGCCTCCGTCGACGACGATCAAGTCGGGTAGGTCGCCTTCTTCCAAACCCCGGCGTGCGCGTCGACTCATCACTTCATACATCGCAGCAAAGTCATCTTGCTGGGTGAGGGTTCGCAGGTTGTAGTGACGGTACAGTTCCTTCTTCGGCACACCTGCTTCAAAGCGCACAGCCGAGGCGACAATACCGGTGCCACCCAGGTGTGAGATGTCAAAACACTCCAAGCGTTCGGGCGGACGTCGCAAGTGCAACGCACGCTGCAGCTTTGTGACCGCCGTTTGGGCGGCGCCATGTTCGCGCAGGCTATCGGTAAAGGCCTGCTGAGCGTTGCGCACGGCCAACTCCACCCAGCGGCGTTTATCCCCCCGCTGCGGTACCAACACTTCTACCTTGTGACCGGCGCGGTCACTGAAGAGCTCACTTAACACCGGCGCCCATTCCAGCTCCGCGGGGAAGAGAATTTCCTGAGGAATTTCCTGGAGATCTCCGTAGTAACGCATGGCAAAGTCGGCCAGGATTTCGCTGGTGGGGAGTTCTTGGTCGGTCAGCGAAAAACGTCGGGCGTCCACCCAGCGTCCCTGACGGCTGCACAACACCGCCAGTTGTGTGTCGGCGCCTTGGCGATACAGGCCCACGACGTCCCGATCGACAAAATCGGGGCTGGTAACGCGTTGTCGTTCTAATGAGCGTTGCACGGCCCGAAGTTGGTCGCGCGCAGTCGCCGCTTGCTCAAACTCAAGTGCCGCCGCGTGGCTCTGCATGCGCACGGTAAGCTCACCGACCAATTCCTGTTCGCGTCCTTCAAGGAAGGCCACAACGCTGCGCACATTGGCGGCATAGATTCCTTCGGCCAACGCCAACACACATGGCGCCAGGCACCGTTTCAATTGGTGCTGCAGGCACGGGCGCTTGCGATGCGTTAACACGTGGTCGGAGCAGGTGCGTAGCTTGAATGTGCGGTTGATGAGACGCAGGGTTTCGCGGATCGCCTGTGCTGAGTGAAACGGCCCAAAGTAGCGGGCACCGTCGTCGGCGAACTGCCGAACAATCTCCAGCCGCGGCAAATCGGTGCGGACATCCAGCCTGAGGCAAAGGTAACGCTTGTCATCCACCAGGCGGACGTTGAATTTAGGGTGGAACTGTTTGATGAGGTCGTTTTCAAGGATCAACGCCTCTTTCTCAGTGTTGGTGAGGATGACCTCCAAGTCGTCGAGCAGGGTATCCAACAGCGCCACAAAGGCGCGCGTGTCCGCGCCCGAAAAGTAGCTGCGCACGCGATCGCGCAGACTCTTCGCCTTGCCGATATAAAAGGTCGTGCCAGCCGCATCCTTCATTAGGTAGACGCCCGGGGCGTGGGGCAGCGCCAGGAGTTTGGCTTGCAGATCGTCGCGCATGCGCACTACCCCAGGCTCAGCTGGAGGGCTTCCAGCTCGCGAATCCGATCACGAAGCGTTGCGGCCTTCTCAAATTCTAACGCGGCTGCGGCACTTGCCATTTCGGCGCGGAGGCTCGCGAGCAACTTGGGTAACTCGGTGAGCGGCGCCTCTTTGGCGAACGCGTCTACGGTGGCGGTATCGCGACGAGCATCGATCAACATCGGATCCAGTTCGCGAATTGCCTTGGCCACAGAGCGCGGCGTGATGCCATGTTCGGCGTTATAGGCAACTTGCCGCTCGCGGCGGCGGCGGGTCTCTTCCAACGCGTGTTTCATCGAGTCAGTCTCGTGGTCGGCGTAGAGGATGGCGCGCCCGTGCAAGTGGCGCGCAGCGCGTCCGATCGTTTGGATGAGCGACCGTTCCGACCGCAAGAAGCCTTCCTTGTCGGCATCTAAGATCGCAACCAGTGAAACCTCGGGAAGATCGAGGCCCTCACGAAGCAAGTTGATGCCCACCAATACGTCGAAGGTGCCACGGCGAAGATCTGCGATGATCTCGACACGCTCCAACGTATCGATATCGGAGTGCAGGTAGCGCACCTTCACACCTGCCTCCGCAAGAAATTCAGTGAGATCCTCGGCCATGCGCTTAGTGAGCGTTGTGACCAACACGCGCTCTTGTGCCGCAGTACAACGCCGAATTTCTGCCAACAGGTCGTCAACCTGATGCGCCGCCGGGCGCACTTCAACGGCCGGGTCGACGAGCCCGGTCGGGCGGATGATCTGTTCCACCACGACACCCTTACTCTGTTCGAGCTCGTAGTCGGCAGGTGTGGCACTGACATAGATCACGCGATCTAGGTGGGCGTCGAACTCGTCAAAGCGCAGCGGTCGGTTATCGATGGCTGAGGGGAGCCGGAAGCCATAATCCACCAGCGTCTGTTTGCGCGCGCGATCGCCGCGATACATGCCACCCACTTGTGGAATGGTCTGGTGACTCTCGTCTGCCACCAACAGAAATTCTTTCGGGAAATAATCGATGAGCGTCGGTGGTGGCTCCCCCGGGTGGCGTCCCGTCAAGTGCCGTGAGTAGTTCTCGATACCGTTGGTGTAGCCCATCTGCTCAAGCATCTCTAGGTCGAACACGGTGCGCTGCTCCAGGCGCTGGGCTTCTAGCAGTTTGCCCTGGGCGCGCAGCTCGCTGAGCCGTAGGGTCAGTTCAGCGCGGATGCTATCCAAGGCGCGCTTCTGCGACTCTGACGTCACGACGTAGTGGCTTGAAGGGTAGATCGCAATTTTGTCCAGCCGTTCTAACTCTTTGCCCCGCAGGGGATCGATGGCGCGAATCGACTCGACCTCATCTCCGAACCATTCGATGCGGATAGCGCGTTCGGCCTCATGGGCCGGGAAGATCTCAAGCACGTCGCCCCGCACGCGGAAGGTACCTCGGTGAAAATCAGCTTCGTTGCGTTCGTATTGGATGTCGGTGAGCTTGCGGATCACCGCGTCGCGATCGATCGTTTGGCCGACCTCTAAGAACACCAACGTTCCGTGATACGCCTCGGCGGAGCCCAAACCGTAGATGCACGAGACGCTGGCGACGATGATGACATCGTTGCGTTCAAGCAGCGCGCGGGTGGCTGAGTGGCGCATCCGATCGATCGCGTCGTTGATGGTCGACTCTTTGTCGATGTACGTATCTGACGACGGCACGTACGCCTCAGGTTGGTAGTAATCGTAGTATGAGACAAAGTACTCGACGGCGTTGTTCGGAAAGAGATCCTTGAACTCGCTGTAGAGTTGCGCGGCCAGCGTTTTGTTGTGCGCCATCACCAGTGTTGGCAGGTTTAGCGCTGCGATGACATTGGCCGCGGTGAAGGTTTTACCGCTCCCAGTCACGCCCAGTAAGGTCTGGCGCTTCTGGCCTTGTGCGAAACCCTTGAGCAGCTCTTGGATTGCCTGGGGCTGATCGCCACATGGTGCGAGGTGAGTCTTGAGTTCAAACGGACGACGAACCTCATGCATCGGTCACCCAAAAAAATCGCAATGATTGCGAGCTAGTCGTTGACACTGAAAACTCTCGCACCTAAGATTCACGCCATCAGTAACCATCCAAACTGGAGGTTGGCAATGCCGACGAAGAAGAAGGCAGTGAAGAAGACGGCGACAAAGAAGGCAGTGAAGAAACCCGCGGCCAAGAAGAAAGTCGCGAAGAAGAAGTAAGGTTCGACCGTACCTCTTTGTAGCTGAAAGGGCCCCCAGTGGGCCCTTTCCTTTTTCTGCCTCGGCGATCGCTTCTTCCTGGATCGTTCTCAAGCCCGTCTCATCAGCATTTCAGCGATGGTGCAAAACGCAAACCGGACATCGAATGGCTCATGCCGCGTTTGATGATGCGGTGGCTAATATACTGAATGGATTATAGAGAATGTTGAACGAGCGGTGGTGCTAAAATTTTGTGCCGACAGGATAGCCGGTTGTTGGGTCGATCGCTTCGCGCAAATGATCTCGGCCCTCTTGCGATGACAACACCAACTCGTTGCGTAATAAGTCGATGTCGTCGATGCCTGCACCGGCGCGCAACGCCGTCGCCGCGATCAAACGGACGGCGCCATCGAGATCGCGGAAGTCGACCTCTTCGGCGGCGACACCTCGTGGACCCTGGTTGTGGTAGTTCGCAAGGGGCAACGCGATGCCGCCGCTTGCGTAATCGAAGGCTGCAAACGCGGTGGCCTCCGTTGTGCCACCCGACATTAAGGCCGATTGGTAGGCGAACTTCTTATGTGCGAGTTCTTTGGCCGCGCCCAAGAGGAGGGACGTGACGCGCGGATGGAATGGACCTGTGCGGTCACCCAAACGCACGACAGGGCCCTTGCCGTGTGCGACGTGGTCGTAAGCGCGACTGCACTCGACCGAGACGATGAAGGTATCGCGCGGTAACAGTCGACCTTCGATCGCGGCTGCCAGCGCGCCGTGGAATCCAACCTCTTCGGCGCGGGTGAACAGACCCACCACGTCGCAGGCCGAATGTTGGCGGCTGAGATCGTGCAAGGCGGCCACCACTGCGGCCACGCCCACGGCATCGTCAGCGGCGCGTACCTTCATGCGTTGGCCGGTCATCTTGAAGCTGGGCAAATCGAAGACCCCAAAACTGCCGATGCTCGGGATGACCGCCTTCGCGCCCAAGCGAACTTTCAGGCTTTCGACTTTGGCTCGACCGTTGTGGGTGACGAGCTTGGCGGCGCTCACTTTGCCCGTCGTGGCCGGTGAGCCGACTCTTGGGAAAATAACCTTGGCGCCTTTGATACCAACGGTAGGTAGGCCGCCTTCGGCCAGACAGGTGACTTCCGAGCCTTTCACCTCCGTGACGCGAAAGCCGGGGTGGTCGAGGTGCGCGACAAATGCGACCTGGCGGCGTGGATGACCGTAGCGTACCCGCACGACGGTATTACCGAACGGGTCCATCTCGTACGGCAAACGTAAGTGCATTAGCGCTTCGTGCAACGCGGAGCGCGCTTCGTGCTCGTTGTAGGGAGCGGTGTAGGGCACGGTGAGACGCTTGGTGAGGCTCAACAACGGCTCGCGGTTCATGGCTTATCCTGTGTTGGTTGGGTCGGGACCGAGGGTGCGGCTGCGCGTTGCGATTCTTCGCGGCGTCGTCGACGGTAGAAAATGACTTCCTCCAACATGCCGAAGGTGAGGTAGCCCCAGGCGAACAGCGCCAACGCGAAGGTCGGCTTAACGAGGACGGAGAGGGTGCCAAACAGCACCAACAGAGCACACAAGATCGTCAGGCTCAGCTTCGATGGCTTCAGGTCTTTGAAGCTGCGGTAGCGGACGTTGGAGATCATCAAGTACGACACCACGAGGACCAGTGCGAGGATGCTCCAGGTGCTATGTGGGGGCTCGGCGTACGTGCGCTGATGGAACATGACCAGCGACAACAACACCGTGGCCGCCGTGGGGATGGGCACGCCGATGAAGTATTTCATCGGGCCAGGAGCGCGGGAGGCGAGCACGTTGAAACGGGCCAACCGCATCGCGCCACAGCAGACGTAGATGCACGCCACAGCGGCCCCCGCGAGCCCAAAAGGACGCAACGCCCATTGATAAAGCACCACGCCGGGCGCAACCCCGAACGTTACTTGGTCGGCCAACGAGTCGAGCTGCACCCCAAAGTCGGATTGGGTGCGAGTTAATCTCGCGACACGACCGTCGGCCATATCGAAAAAGACGCCGAAGAAAATCGCCAGACTGGCGCGGTAGAGCTCATCGGGCCCCGGCGAGTCGCCTGCCAACAGTATGGCGTAGAACCCGCAGAACACCGACGAGAGGGTGAACAGGTTGGGTAAGACGAAGACCGCCTTCCTGAGATTGAAGGCGAAGCCTAGACGTCGAGGTTGAGAGAACCGGCGAGTGTTTGAGCGTGTGGGTTGCATGCGTGGGAACAAGTTCCTAGCACGCTTCGGTACGCCTACGAAGCGTCTTCTTCTGCTAGGCCGCAGGCTTCAAGATCGCCTTCGGCCAAGCTCGCACAGGTGCACGTTTCTAGTTTGGCGTCACAGACATCGGCTTCTTGGTCATTTGGTTTGCCGCGGCCCGAGTTGCTGACCCGCTGCTCGCAGGCTTGTTGCAGTGTTTGCGTCGGTTCGCACTTACAGATCTTCTTGGCCAAATCCGTACAGGGGTCACCGCAGGCCTGTGCCATGAGGAGGAAGGCGAGGATCGCCGGCAGACGTTGTGCTAGCATGCGCATCGGCTGGGTCTAACAAGCTAAAAGGGTACAGGCAAGGCAGGATGATGCGTTCTGAGGAATTGAACGAAGCCTACGTGACGGGGTTGTTGACCGACCTGGAAGTCGAGGTACCACGGCTGCAAGCGGAGTTGGGCCAGGCCAAGGAGCGGGCGTCGGCTGTCGGCGGCGAGTTGACGGCCCTCGTGCGCAGGCTCGATGCCTGCAAGCACGCCCAAGAAGATTCGCAGGCGCGCGGCAAGCGAATCGTGTTGGAAATCGGCGAGAAGAACCTGCGCATTGCCTCACTACATCAAGAGATCGCGGGCCTGAAGCGCCGCAGTGAGGACCTCAAGACCGAAATGGAGCGCGTCGGCGATGGCGCCATCCAACGCCGTCTGCGCCGAGATCGCGCCAAGATTTCGGTGCAGATCGAAGACCGCGATACCGAGGTGAGCAAACGCCGGGCCGAGGTGGAGGTGCTGCGCCAGGAATTGGTGGCCGCGGAAAAGACTCACGAAGACGAGCGCGATCGCGCACGTTTCATTTTGCGAGAGCTGGACCAACTGCAAGGACAGTTGCCCAGCCCATATCTCTACACGGGGTTGTTCGATCATATGGTGGCACGGGCACACTGCCGTTACTACCTGGAGCCAAATCTTGAGGCCTGGCAGGGGGAGGTTGGTGCCGCGATTGCGCAGGTGTTGGAGCTGCATCGCGAGCTGCGCTTGGGCAAATACCGTCTGGACAAGAACAGTGACATCGTTGGGGGGCGGGCGATGGCCACGGCTGAGGGGCTGCACGCCGCGGTGGCTTTGGGGAACCTGCCGCTCGGGCTTGAGCTGTTTCGCATCGCCAGTGACCCGGGGCTATTTTTCCACCAGATCTTCAATATCTTCCGCGTCTGGTGTCTGGGGCTGTATCTGGAAGGTCGGCATCTGGAGCTCAAGGAGCTGTTGCGTATTCACCAATATGCACCCGGGTTGCGCGGCGGTTATGCGCAAACCTACCTTGGATTGTTGGCCAACGACGCCGTGAATCTGCGTGCGGGGCTTGTGGCGATCGTGCGAGATGAGTGGGAAATGTGGCGCGACGCATCGGCAGTGCGCGGCGCCGGGGTCGTGAACCTCGGGGCGTTGGCGCTTTTGCGCCTGGCCCATGAGCGCGGCATGTCTGTGAGCCTGCCTGCGGCCACGGTTCCGCCACGGTTGTTGCCGACCGTTATGCGTCCGTTGCCGCCTCCGCGTCTGGCAGCGACGCCGCCGGTGCGGCGCGGCGCGTGAAAATTGCCGAAGCGGGTGTCTGTCGTCTACCATGAAAGTGTATGTCGTTGCCGCCCACCCGTCCCCCCGCCAGACCACCGCCATCGCCGATGGAGGACAGCGAGTCGCGCGTAGAGGGGCGACCGCAGGCCGCGCTCCCCGAGAACAAACGGGCCTTGGGAAAACTCCCGGATGAACGATCGGTAAGCCTATCGATGCCTTCGCCTCTCAAAAAGGGGGTCAAGGCGGTGCCCCGCGCCGCAGTCGGGTTGCGCGCGGCTCCCAAGCCGCAGCCGATGTCCGATAAAGCTGTGGAGTCGCACACCGCTGTGCGCGAGCGCGTCCGCGAGGGACGGGACGAACATCGGCAAAAAGTCTGGGATAAACTCGACGCCGCCCGGCAAAAGGCCGACGCCAAGATGCCGCGCTTGCAGCGTTTCAGCCCTGCGCGCCAGGAGGCTGGCAACGATCGTGGCAGCGAGCCTGTTGAGGCCGATCAGGATGTTTCTGACCCCCCGGATGAGCGCGACGACAATTCTGGG
>JAKLEG010000142.1 GCA_022703175.1 Myxococcota bacterium
CGGTGGGTACCGCGCGAAACAGCGGCGACCAGGACCGCAACCAACACCCCTAGGACCATGGCCGTCCAATGCAACAGCGCCAGGCCCGCACCCACAACCACAAGAAGCAGCGGCAGTGGCCGGAAGAGCCGGCGGACGAAACCCGCCTGGTGATTAGCGCTCTCAATCACCTTCGCCACGACGCCCACGCTCTTTAGGCGTGCGACAATTGCGTGCGCCGCGGCCAACGTCACAGGCCCGGCCACGTAGGCGGCATCCTTGAGTGCGGCCTCAAACGGTGCCGCCAAGGGCGCCCCCTGCCAACGCATGAGTACTTGGGCCGCGTCGCGTCGCGCCGCCATCGCCAACACCTCGTCGCTCTTTACTAAGAAGCGAGCCGTCGCGGGAGCGACCAGCGTCGGCCCGCCACAAGTGGGGCACAACCAAGCCGAGGGTTCCAGGCGCGCATCACAGCGCAGACACAGAGTCGGGAGTTCGGTTGCCATGCCGGCATTATAGTCAGTTTGCGGGGGGGCCCAAGTCCGGCCCTGGCGGGTTCTTGAGCCGTTGGTCGTCCATCGGGACGCCCTTGACCAGGTACTCGCTCAAGCGCGCGGTGGCCCATTGCCGATACTGCGTGCCACGGTGCGAGCGGATGCGGTGGTCGACGGCGAGAATAGCCTCCAAGTTGTAGTGTTCGATCTCGCGCGTAACCGAGCGGCTGCCCTCCTGTCAAACCATCCGGAATTTCCGGATAGTTGCCTCCCTGCTCAATTCGGCCTCGTCGAACATGTTAACCAGGTGTTCGTTGATCGTGCGGACGTCCTTTTGAAACAGTTCCGCGACCGGCAAGACCGCGAGCGTGAGCGAGGCGGCGATCCAGAGCGACCGACTTGAGGCTGTCCCGTTAGGTCTTAGTGTCGATGGTAGCTCGCGTAGAGATAAAACCCGGTGGCCATCACTATCGAACCAATGGGCACCAAGAACTTGGCAGTACGCCACACCGTAGCCAAGAGATGCCCCTGACTGCGCGCAGCGCGCAATCGGGCATACCGAGCGGTGTCGGTGAAACAGATGTAGAAGCCCACAAAGAACGGAGCCAACGGAACCTGACGGTACTGACTGGCAAGACTCGCCTTATTGGCGGTGTCCGTTTCATCTACAAAGGTCGGGTCGTTGCCGTGCAGCCAATTGCCAACTTCGGCCTCGGCAAACTTGCTGACCAACCAGCAGCCCCCTGCGAGGGCGAGGCCGAACCAGATCAACTCGTAGGCATAGGGCCGCAGATACTCGTGCATTCAGTCGCTCAGAGTCGCCCGCACCGCGGGTCTCGGCGTTTCTAGCACCAGCGTTGCTGTTGGGCATAGGCGTGTATGCGCAGGACGGCTCCCGTGAGCTACCACCCCACCCGTAGCGGCGCGGCCTGTATGCGAAGTAGGACCAAGTAGAGCTTGGTGTCGCAGGCCCACACATCTCAATTCGCGCGCCCGCAGTCGTTGGCTTTGTGAGGGGTTCCAACCATATGCCATTTGGTCAGCAGACTGCTGACCAAAGCACGCAGCGCCACAATGCCTTCACAACAATTGGGTGGCAGGCTGCTGCCCAACTCAACCGTCCAAAACACGCGACCCGATGCCACACATCACGAGGCATTCCCGTCGTCGAGGGGGCGCCAGTCGAAGTCGGCTCGTTGGCCGTAGCCATTGACGTCTAGTGTAAACGTATGCTGCCGCCCAGCCAGGTCGCACACACCGACAAGATCGTGTACCTGGCGCTCGCGAGGTGGCGCCGTCACCGGGCGAACGGTGCCCTTGCAGCCGGGCGCAACACATGCAGCTTTGACGTCCGAGAAATCGAAGCCGTCTGCCGTCTCAAGACGACCGCGTTGCGGAACATCGCCCTCCGGTCCTTTTGTGCGACGAACCACAAGCGCAGATCCCAACCCAACGCGCAGCCTAGAAGCGCTGATCCCCCAACAGCCAGCGGACCACTTCCGTTGAAGAACTCGAGGCCGATGACCGCAACCAACCACATGGACAGAGCAAGCACAACGCGAGCGCGCACCGGCCCTAGCGGCTTGTGGCCAACGGCGTGACAGTCATACGCAATGTTCTCCCCGGCAACGCCGAGCCTAATCATGTCTGGCACGGAGAGTTCACGAAGGCGGTCCCGATAGTGGCGAACTTCATCCTTGGTGAAACTCTTCACCTGAGTGAATCGCGCATCGTAGAGGCTATGATGGGCGACGCAGAGAAAGACCGCGTTCTCGTGAACCGAATTACTGCAATCATGATCGAGATGAGCTAGCTGACCGAACTTCTCACCAAAGTCATTGCAGAGCCACGCGCACAGCGCACATCGGCGATGACACTCAGTTAGCACCCTTGCCGTAACATCGTCCGACCAGGCCTTTCGATTCGTGGCAGCCATGAAACCTCCCCGTGGTTACTGCTCGAATAGCACACCACGCTGATGCCTTGGACGCGGGACGACACAGTGGAACGTACCGTCAGATACGGTTGCTCGTTCTCTGCCCCATGGCGATGTGCTAGGTTGCGGCCCGAAGAATCAAGAAACGGCGTCGGTGATCTGCGTGTGCCCTATTGGGTAACCACAACGCCCCCGAGTCTCCCCGCGGAGGATAAGTGCCCTGACGACTCATTCGTTCAAATCGCTGATGCGGCGCTTGAAGCACGCCGGCTTTGCAAAGGACTTTGTCCAGAAGGCACTACTCCCTGATTGGTGGAGCGCAGAATGTGCCAATGATCCAGGCATCCTGCCCGACGTCGAGTTGCGCATCGCTCGCTTCCTAGGTCTTCCGATCAGCACAGTGCGGGATGCAGACCTATCGCTCGCCCCGAGGCTCGCGCCGGGCACACAGCTTCGTCGGGTCAAGAACCTAGAACGAGATCGCCTCGCGCCAGCTCTTCACGCTGCGCTTCGCATCGGTGACGCGGTGACGAGATCGCTACGAGACCCCAACAGACATCCCGCCCGACTGCCGGTCGACGGCCTAGATTGGCGCGCGGCGATTCACTGCCAAAAGGGCCGCCGTGGCCTTGGCGATATTCTTGCGGACCTTTGGGAGAGAGGAATTCCCGTTGTGCCGGTCGATCTTCTGCCGTCCCCGACGTTCCAAGCTGCCGCGTTTGTGGTCGGTGACCGGCCCATGATCGTCATTGGACACAAACACGACGTGCCCGGCCACGTCGCGTTCCTAGTCGCCCACGAAGCCGGCCATATTGCCGCGGGTGATTGCACGGCGGAAGCACCGGTGGTCGACGAGGAGGATGAGATTCCTGACGACGCTGACGTCGAGCGTCGTGCCGACCTCTACGCCATCCGAGTACTCGCAGGCGGCGACGAAGCTCCACCGGTTCGCGCTGGCGACTTCAAGGAACTAGCTCAAAAAGCCATCGGCATCGAAAGGGCCACAGGCGCGGACGCCAGCTCCATTATCTATGCGTGGGCATCGCGCACGCGCGACTACGCTACGGCAATCCTAGCCGTGAAGGCCCTCTATCGTTCAACCGGTGCTAGGAAGCTTTTGCGCGATCATTTTGAGAGAAACGTCGACCTAGACGCCGCCAGCGAGAGCGATCGCGCTCTTCTCGGCTGCGTCGCGGTTGGGCATGAGCCAGATGCGGCTACTCATTGACACTGACGCCTTTTGCAAGCTTGCCGCAAGCAACGTCCTTGACGATGCGCTCGGTCTTCTGGGCGTAACACCAGTGGACTGTGGCAGGCTCCCGGCGTTGCCCCACATGCTTTCTCGCGGGCGACTCTACAATCAGCTTGGCGTTGAAATCTGCGAAGAGATCAGGCCGTTGGTCGCGGCGTTTTCCCTTGCCCCGCAACCCGGAGATGAGTGGCTAGACAAGCTGGCGTCCGTGTCGGGGATTGATCCTGGTGAGGCGCTGCTATTCGCGGCCGCCGCCGAAGGTGGCTTGGTGGTGGTGTCTGGTGACAAACGGGCATTGGGCGCTCTCAAGGACGTCGAAGGATTTGCCCACGCCCTATCGGGCCGCATCGTAGTACTCGAAGCCATTCTGATCGCGCTCTGCGATCATCTGGGGACCGAAGAGGTTCGGCGGCGGGTGGCACGTATCAAGAATCTAGACACAGCATTTCGCGTGTGTTTCTCGCCTGAGAATCCAGATCCTGTCAGTGCGCTCCAGTCGTACTTTCGGCATCTTGAAGACCAGGTCAGGCCACTAAATCTCTGGGCTCCACGCGGGGGGAATACGCGATGAGTTTCGGCCCCAACCATTACGTGCCGGTACTAAAGGTAAAGCAGAACGAAAAGCGGGCGCTTCGCCTCGTTGCAGAGAGCCTGAAGGAGAGAATCACACCGCTCTTGGAGATCGTTGAGCGCAAGCACGACAAAACCCCAACGCTCAAGAAGCACCTGGATACCGCCTTTGATGACCTCGCCGAATGTGTCGCGGGCTATGCTCGTTGCTTCTTAGACACCCGCGAGATCGCCGCCGAGGGCGCCTCGGCAGCGGCCAGAGTCTTTGAGCGAGCGGACGCGGACGGCGTGTCCTTCATCCCTGTTACAGGGATCTCTCGGAGTGCCGACCTCGCGGCCGTCTTGGACTATCGAGCAAACGGCATTGCGGTTCGACTCACGCGCAAGGATTTCGAGGCCGGCAACCTGGCTCTTCGCACCGGTCGCTTCATGCAAGACCAAGGGCTTGGGTGTGACGAGGTCGACATGATCGTGGACCTAGGCGCAGTCGACGACTTGATCACCGAAGGAGTCGCCGCGCTGACGGAAGCTTTCTTGGGCGAAGTGCCCAACCAACGCGAGTGGCGAACGTTCAGCGTCGTTGGTTCGGCCTTCCCGAGCAGCATGGGCTGCGTCGAACGGAACTCGCATAAGTATGTTGAACGGGCTGAGTGGCTGGCGTGGCGCGACCACCTGCACGCCCACCGTAGCTTACTTGAACGGCTGCCGACCTTTGGCGACTGCGCTATTCAACATCCAAAAGGCGTGGAAGGCTTTGACCCCCAAATAATGCAGGCGTCGGCAGCCATTCGTTACAAAACGGCCGACAACTGGCTCATCATCAAGGGCCAGGGCACAAAGCATCTGAACCCGAGTTCGCAATTTCCGCAGCTTGCTGCGACTCTCGTGTACGGCCAGCTCAAGCAAGCCTTTGCCGGTTCCACCCATTGTGAAGGCTGTCTGGGCGCCAAGTCGGCCGCTGATGGCGCCGCGAAACTTGGCTCGCCGGGCAAATGGCGACTACTCGGAACGGTCCACCACCTCACGGCCGTCGTTGAAGACCTACTGAACCTACCCTGGCCTTGAGACGTTCCCGCACGGCCACAGCAATCTCATCCAGGCTGAGGTTCTCGCAGACGCGGTCCCAAACGACACGGCGAGGCTTGCCACGAACGCCTCTTGCAGCATCCCGCTGTTCCAGCAACTGTTGGGCTTCTTCGAGCCAGAGCAACTCAACAAGCGAGCGCGGGTCCCTGTTCGGGTTCTTTCTGCCCTGTCGAACGCGCTTGAACGTGAGTCCGCCGGCAGTTGCATCAACGCAGATCACCCCCCACCAGGGCGGCAATGCATCTCGTACATGTTTGAGATGGCGCTCACCAGCGACGAGGGTGGCGCGATCGAGCACGCGACCGTAGTAGTCAATCTGCGTATCCAAACGCCGCAGGGAATCTCGGTCAGATTTGATTTCGTAGCCGTGAAGCACGCCGTTTACCACCGCGACGTCGATCCGCACCTGGCCGCGACAGACACCAAGCTCTTCAATGACCACGGTATCCGGGACAGCCGCAAACTCTGCCAGCAGTAGCGCGTGCAGCGCGGGCCGAATCTCGGCGTCGCTAGGTTTGCGTTCAGCTGCCATCCCAAATCCTGACAGGCCAATCCCTGTGTTACGGCGGACAAGATCACACACTGCAACATTCTTCAAGCAAGAGTACTTAGTCTACGCCGGATTGGCGCCGCCGCAACCATCACCCCCCCCGGCCCCATCCCCCGCAAAACTATTGTCGGTAGCATCCAGCTCAATCCCGTTCTTCTCAATCGCCTCATCCGTCATATCGAGCACACTCGTATGCCCCATGGTGCTATGCGGCCCGCCGCGCCAGGGCTCGTGCACGTTGCCGGTGAGCGTCTGCGCCAACACCGACTCCAACAGCTTCTTCGACACCTCTTGGCCGCGCGACTCGATCATGTTGTCTCAGTCATCCTCAAAATAGTCCAAATCCACATGCGGCACCTTGAGTTCCTTGTGACTCACGCCGACGCCGTGGTCGATCATCAGTTGAGCCAGCCTGGCGCCGTCAATGAGAACCACGCTGCCCTTGGCCAGCTTGGCGGTCTCACATGCCGGGCGTGAAATAGGTCCAGCGGCAATCAGCACGCCCTTGTTCGCGCCCTGCAATTGCAGGGCGCCCATGAACGTCTGCACCTGTGGGCTGCCCACCTGCCCTTGCCACTTCTTGGCCTGTACATAGACCTTTTCGAGGCCCAACCGGTCGAGGGAGATGATGCCGTCAATACCTCCGTCGCCCGAGCCGCCCACATGCTGCAGCGCCTCACGGGTCGTGCCGTAACCCATGGCGTGGAGAACGTCTAACACCAGGCGCTCGAACTCCTCGGGCGTGCTGCGGGCGATGGCTTCCAAGAGGTCGTGGGCTACGCTTGCGCGAATCTCGGCCAACGCTGCGCCAATGGTTTCCTCGGGGCTCTCACTGCGCGCGAGTCTGTCGGGTGCCTCAAGTCTCGGCTCGTCGGCAACCTCGCCGTTGGCTTGCGGCACCTTGGAGTCGGCCTCGACCTTCGCCAAAGCCTCGACTTGCTCGGGCGCCCAGGGTTTAGCGTGCTCGTTGATGTACGCACGACCCTTGTCGGTTATGCACCAGACGCCGCGACGCGGACTGGTGGATAACCCGGCGCGCTTCAGTCGATCGTGAGCCCAGCCGATACGGTTCTTGTAGACGGGCTGCGAGCGGCTCGGGAGCAAGACGCCCTTCGCTTCGACCGAAAGTCCGACTTGAGCTGCCAAGGTTTCATGGACCTCTTTGGTCGCCACGCCCTCGGGTTTGGATGCAAGGAACCGCAGAAGCGGCTCCAGGAACTGGTCGTAAGTTGGAAGGTCCAAGTATGCCCCCTTGGCGAAGACCGCAGTGTCCAATTGCCGCTAGCATCCCGTCGTATCAAGAATCCGCCGCCACCGCTCGCCATTGCCCGTCGTCTCATGACGTTTGAGTTCATCCTCAAGCCCCGACCCTACACTGGTGACAGCGTATTTTCCGCCTTGCTGCCACGACGCCGTGTCCGTGTAGCCCATCATCTCCGCCACCCGCACCGCCTCGTCGTAAGTCAGCGCAAAGAAACGCGTTTTGGCAGGCTCGGTGACAAACCAGACGAACACCAGCAAGAGGTGTGGCACCTTCGCGTACTTCTTTTCGATGCTGAACACTGCTTCGCGCGCCGCCTTCATTTGGATGGGCCGCGCGCAGAACCGCGTGATTTCCTCGCCCTGTTCCAGGTACGCCACCAAATCCACGCCGCGGTCCCGCACCGGCAAGGCGACCTCGATGTCCTCCTCCAGCAACTCTTCGGTGAGTCGGTGTCGTCCCAAGACCTCGATTGTCTGTGCGTCCATCACCCTAGGCCCCCTGACGTCGGCGACATTGGCTTACCGAAAAGACAATACTCTTCTGCATCCGGTCGCCACTCTCCCTGAGCAGCTGCGTCACCATGCGAGCCACGCGCTTCGTGCGCTCGTCGGGGCCGGTGATCGCTTGGTACAGCCCGAGGTAGATCTCGTAGGCGGTATTGATGCGGCGTTTGCTGTCGAGCGCGGTGGTCAGCTCGATGGTCTTGCCGTCGAGCTTGTCGATGGTTTTGCTGCGGGTGGAGAGCTTGGCCATCGCCGGCCCAAATGGGCGGAAGTCGTTCACCATCGTCTGGTCGATGAGGATGTTGCGGTCGGCCAAGTACAAAATGCGCTTCTTGCGCCCGGCTTTCCACAGCCGCCAGATGATTTGAAAGGCGGTGTAGGTCTTGCCGGTGCCGGTGGCCATCACCAACAAGATGCGGTCTTGGCCTTTGGCCACCGCTTCGATGGTCGCGTTGATGGCGTTGGTTTGATAGTAGCGCGGCGCCTTGCCGCTGCCGTCGTCGAAGTACTCCTGCAGCACCAACGGTTCGGCCGCAGGTGTGAGCCCCTTCCACTGTTGGTAGCGCTGCCATAGCTCGGCAGGCGATGGGAATTGCGCAAGCGAAAGGTTCCGCTCGCACGGCGTACGAAGGCCAGTGCGGTCGTGAAACACGAAGCCGTTGCCGTTGGACGAAAACACGAACGGGATGTTGAGGGTGGCGGCGTAGTCGAGCGCCTGCTGCATGCCATCGCCGACACTGTGGTGATTGTCCTTGGCTTCGATCACCGCGAGTGGAATGTTCGGTTTGTAATAGAGAATGTAGTCGGCGCGCTTTGCCTTACCGCGACTGACGAGCTTGCCGCGCACGATGATGCGGCCTTTGGTGAAATGCACTTCCTCGCGGATTTGCAGGTCGACGTCCCACCCCGCGGCCACGAGCGCCGGGGTGATGAACTTGGTGCAAATGTCACGCTCCGAGAGGTTGGCCTTATCGACAGCTATCTGGTTCAAACTCCGCCCCTTGTGTGCTGGCAACAATAGCGCTGACAATTGATGAGGCACAACCGGGTCGATTGCGCTGACCTAGTGTTCGTGGGGATCGCACAGCACAGGGTGCTCCGGCTTGGCTCTACTGGCCGGTGTGCGGCTGGCAGTGACGGCGGTCTCGTTGATAGCAGGAGATCCTTGGCGTAAAAGCGATTCCAAGCCAAAAAGGTCAACCAATGCCCGCCCCCCACGACCTGATCACCCTACTCCCCCGCATCCCTACTGCGTTCAACCGCAGCGCCTGCTTTTGCTTGTTGGTCGCGCCCATTGGCGGCAAAGCACAACCAGAACGGGGCCGCGAACGACGTAGCCGAGCGAGCAAACGCAAGGCCAAGAAGAAATCGGCATGAAGAAGCGACTCCCGCCGCGCTCACCGGCGACGCAAGCGCGGATCGTTCTGTACCATCCAGCAGACGGCAAAGTGACGGCCCAAGTCGTTTTCAAGCGCGACAACTTCTGGCTGACGCAGAAGACCCTGGCGGAACTCTTCGAGGTCAAAGTGCCGGCGGTGAATAAACACCTAAAAAACATCTTTGAAACCGGGGAGTTGGATGAAGATTCAGTTGTTTCCATTTTGGAAATAACTGCCGCTGACGGCAAGCACCCATCTAACGGTCACGTCACCGTTGTCGAAGGGCACCTGCGATGACCAGCACGCTACACATGGCGATCAAATCAGCGACCATCGTCGACACCATCGAGTTCCCGCTACCACCCTGGGTGCTGGGACTGGCGCGCACGCTTGCGCTGCAATGTGGACTTGCTGAGGCCACCGAAGGTCACACACTTATCGCTCTTGCACTCACAACCATGGCCGGCGAAGCCATCGTTAATCGGCTGCTGGAACCGCTCGTCGAGCCCACCGAGTGGCCGTTCATCGAGCGGGCTCGGGTTGAAGAAAAGTGGGAGCTACTCTCTACGAAACTCAAGCTTGAACCGGCCTTGGTTCGTGGCAAGGCGCCACTCAAGGACTACCTGGAAACAACAGCCATCCGAAATGCACTCACCCACTTCAAAGATGGCGCCAACCGAGTGGTCGAGGAGATGCCGTTGGAGGTTATCGCCAAGGAAGGCGGGTACCATCTTGGCGCACCAACCGGGCCGATGAAGACAACACAGCAATCACGACGGGATTTGCGTACAGCTCTGCAGCCCGTACTCGCGCGAAAGTATTTTGAATCGCTCGAGAACTTGCTGCTGCCCGTACTCAAGAACTACCCCGACGACGCCTTCAAGATCGCGCAACGGCTCACCGACGAGCTCTGCGGCAAGTCAGCCAACCCGGACGCACCAACACACGCGCCACCTGCTTCTGATAGTTAGCTCACCACATTGAACGCCCGGCGCCCCCCGGCGCGTACAGGCCGCGCCGCTACCTCGTTCGCCTGGCATGAGTTCTTGTGAACGTGCACCGGGTGTAGCCCCCTTCGACTTCGTGGCCCCGTGTAATGACAGCAACGCATAGCCAGCCGCGCCTGATTCTGCGAAGGTTGGCGGGAAATGACCAAGGCCAAAGCCCCATCGCCAACGTCGCTGGTACCATCGCCCGCGAGCGAGTTCGTTCTGTACCAAACCGACGATGGTGCCACGAGAATCGAGTGTCGTTTTGACAACGAAACTGTCTGGCTAACCCAGGCGCTCGTGGCTGAGCTGTTTCAGGTTACCGTCCCTACCGTGAACGAACACCTGAAGGACATCTTCGCCGAGGGTGAGCTTGCCGCTCAGGCAACTATTAGGAAATTCCGAATAGTTCGAACCGGGAGCAGGCCAACCCACAACCTCCTCACCGAAGAATCCCCCACCACCTCTCACCATCGGCCGTCATCTCATACCGCGTAAGCTTCGCCTCAAGCTCCGCCCCTACCGCGGTGACGACGTATTTGCCACCTTGCTGCCACGACGCCGTGGCCGTGTAACCCATCAACTCAGCCAACTGCACGGCCTCGCCGTAGCTCAACCCAAAGAACCGTGTCTTGGCGGGCTCAGTGACATACCAGACGTACACCAGTAGCAGGTCTGGCGTGGTCGCATACTTGCTGTCGATGCTGAACACCGACTCCTGCGCAGCCTTCATCTGAATGGGCCGCGCCCGAAACTTCGTGAGTTCCTCGCCCCGCTCCAGGTACGCCACCAAATCCACGCCGCGGTCCCTCACCGGCACGGCGACCTCGATGCCCGCATTCAGCAACTCTTCGGTAAGTCGGTGTCGTCCCAAGACCTCGATTGTCTGTGCGTCCATCACGCTCCGCCCCGTGCCGCCGGCGACAGTGGCCCGCGACGTCAGCCCAGCCCAACCGGCACCAGGAACTCGAACTTTTTGTCACCGACAGTGCGGCGCAAGGTCGCCATGATTTCTTGAACGTCGTCACGCGGCCCGGCGACAAAATATGGCTTACCGAGAAAGCCGAACTCGATCTCACTCGGACCCGTGAATTCGCCGAGCAGCGGGCGGCAGCGCTCGTAATCTGGGTCAGGCTCAAAACCGAGCCGACGCGCATAGTCGACGGCGCCCAACACCAAGTGCTGCGCCAGGTCGAGCGGCACCTGCCGGCAGCCGTCGTCGAAAGCCGAGAACGCCATCTCGACGACCTGAGGCAATTCCGTCTCCTCCACCTGGCGCGGCTTCATGGCGGCTTTCACCCCCAAGCACGCCGCATCCACGAGGAAGCCACCGACGGTGACCTCGCCATACCGATGTTTACGCGCGACCAGAACCTGGGCCAGCATAGGCTCGTCGCTTGTGCTGCCCGGGTCGGCGGGCCAGTCGCTGTGGCCTTTCCATCGCAAGCCGCAGCTCCAACCCGCGCTTAGCCAGCACCCGACCAACGGCGAGATCGGTGCCACGGCATCGCGTTGCTCAGCGCTCGCGCGTATCAGCTCCTGGGCTTCTGCCGGACGGATCTTCAGCGCCTTGGCAATCGCCTTGGGAGACAAACCGCGCTCTCTGAGCACCTGTACTTGGGAGATGAGGTTGGCATCGGGCATGGGACGCATGTAGCACACTCCGGTTG